>JBCCQU010000093.1:0-7929 GCA_039208875.1 Planctomycetota bacterium | reverse complement strand
GATCGTGGTCGCGACGCTTGTCTGGCCGGCATCGGGGCGGCGGACGAGCGAGCGGATGGCCTGCGCCCAGAACTTGCCGAAGCCCGGCCAGGCGATCCACTCGGCGCCCCATCGCGGCGTGAGGTCGCTCGTGAACGCGAGTGTCGCACCGAGGCCGTAGTTGTTGACCGCGAGCAACGGCTCGCCGGTTTCGGTCGCGAGCAGCACGCGGGCGGTGGGCTTGGGCCGCGTCATAACGAAGCCGAGCGAGAACGGCAGATCGGACTCGGCGATGCCATCGAGCATCGGATGATCGGTGAGCTTGATCGATGCAAACAGGTCTTCACGGATGGCTGAGCGCGACGCTTGTACCGTTTCGCGCGTGAAGATCTGCGGCACATCTGCGGGGTCGATCGTCTCGTAATAGCGGCCGCGACCGATCTCAGCGAGGCGCGACAGCAGTGCGCGATCGGCGCCGGTGCCGAGCGCGACGGTGGAGACGGTGACGCCGCGGTCGAGCAGCTCGCGAACGAGGCCATCATGATCGGCTTGGTTGGTGACGCCGTCGCTGAGCACGATCATGTGCTTGATCTGCGCGATGGCGTTGTCGAGCATCTGCTGCCCGGCCTGCATGCCCGCGAACATGAACGTGCCGCCGCCGGCATCGAGGCGATCGATCGCGAGCTTGACGGTGTCCTTGGCCGAGCCAAACTCAAGATCGCTTGCGATGAACGCGCGGTCATCGAAGCCGACGACACCGATCTGATCGCGCGCACCGATGAGATCGGCGGTGGCTTTGGCAGCCTGCCGAGCCAGCGCGATCGGCGTGCCGGACATGCTGCCGGACTTATCGATGACGAGCAGCATCGCGATGGACGGCTCCTCGCGTTCCTTCTCGAATCGCGAAACGAGCGGCAGCGCTTCCTCGACCGGCGTGCGGTAATAGCCGCCGAGGCCGAAGCTGTTCTCGCTGCCAAGCATGGCCAGGCCGCCCGCGAAATCGCTGACGTACCGCCGCAGCATCTCGAGTTGCGGGCTCGACAAATCGGTCGCGGGAATGTCAGCGAGCACGACGGCATCGAACGCGAGCAGCTCGTCGAGGCCGGTCGGCATGCCGCGGGGCGGACGGGTCTCGACGATGAGATCTTGCCGTTCCATCGCCCGTTCGAATGCGCGCATCTCGCGCGGCTCGGTGTGCAACACCAGGACACGCGGTCGGCCGCTGACCTGCACGGCGCACGTCGCGGCGTTATTGATCGCGAAGAAGTCTTCAGCCGGGGCCAGCTCGGCACGCCAGACGGAACGACCGGGCGTGATCATCGGCACGGTGACATCGACATCGATCGGGTCGCCGGGCTGAAGGCTGACATCTCGGCGGGTGACGACGACGCCGCGGTGCACGATGCGGAGCTCAGCCGGGCCGTCGTGATTTGCCACGATGCGCGCGCGGAAGCGGACGAGTTCGCCCTCGAAAGCCGACGCGGGTGTCGGCACGAGCGACACAATGCCGGCCTCGGGCTGATCGAGACCGGGAACACGATCGACTGAAAGCGAAACGCCTTCGCTGGCAAGCCTTTCGATGGCTTGCTTGAGTGGCGCGCCCGTCGGCTTGATGTCGGTCAGCAACACCACGCGCGACGCTGCGTCGGCGGGGAGCGAGAGCCGAACGAGATCGAGCGCATCGGCGACGCGGGTGGCTGCGCGGAAGTCTTCGTCGCCGCCGGTGCGTTGCCATGTGTCGAGCAGCGTGCGCGCAGCGTCGGTCGACTCGATGCTGCGGAGGCCGTCACCGAGCAACGCGAGCGACCACGTGTCGGCCGAGCCGAGCGCAGCGATCGCTTGATCGACCCGATCCAGTGAAACGACAGCGGCTTCGAGATCAACCGAGGCTGAGACATCGAGCATGAATGCAGCATGCACGCGCTCGCTAGTGCCGGGCGTCGTCGGCCGCATCATCGCGAGGATGAGCAACAGCACGGCGAGTGCGCGCAACGCAGCAGAGCCGATGAGCAGACGACGAGGGCGATCGACCAGCGTGAAGCGCACAGCGATGGCGACGGCTGCAATGCCGACGAGCCACCACGCGAGGACGGGATCGCCGAACTCGATCATCCGACCTTCCGCGTGTGATACAAGGCTTCCTCAGCGATCAGCAGAAGCACAGCGACAGCTGCGAGCTTGACCCACCACGGCGCACCGCGAGCGAGCTCGACGAGTTGCGGAAGATCAGTCGCGGCGTTTGTGATCGTCTCGCCGCGGTGCAGCACGGCGGCTGCGAGTTGAGATTCAATCCCGGACGCATCGATGTCGTAGATGCCGGGTTCGGTGAGTGGTGTTCGGTCGCCGAACGCAACGGTGCGCACGGCTGCCGGTGTTTCTGCAGCGTTCGTGTTCGGGTTTGTGATCGTGCCGGACTGATCGGGCGTGAGACCCGGGAGAGCGACAGCCGCCCCGGTGGGGAAGACCGCTCGCGGCTCGTCGGACCGGCCGCCGAGGTACGCGGTAGCGCCGCGGACAAGGAGCGGGAAGTACGGACTGAGGAAAAAGTCGCCGCGGGACGGGTCCATGTTGAATACCAAGCCGGACGGTGTGTCGTCGCCCGGCAGAGCGCGACGCTGCCAGACGAGCGGGTTGCCGGCTTGATCCTCGACGAGCACCGCTGTGCCGGTCGCGAGCGTGACGGCGCGCGCGCCGGTGAAGGTCAACGACTCAATGGGGATGAACCGCAGTGCGGGATGATTCTGCGCGACGATGCGCGGGATGGGAGCGGCGAGTTCGTCGCCGACGGTGGCTGCCCATCGCGAGCCGGGCTCGAGCGCGAAGACGATCGCTCCGAGACGTGCGTCGGCGGGCGGGACATCGGAGCCGCGTTCGAGGCGGATGTCGGCCCGGACCTCCGGCGTGAGGCGGACGATGCCCTCGCTCTGCTCGAAGGCGATGATCGCGTTCTCGAAGAAGAACCGCGACGCGGGCGGCACGGCAACGCGGATGGGCTGCGGCTCACGCGCGATGAGCTGCACGCGGTTGTCGCTCGGCATGGCGTCGCTCGGTCGGTCGTCGAGCGCGAGTTCGAGTTGGTACACGCCCGGGCCACCGGCAGCCGTGGTGATGATGGGCGACGCTTCTCCCGCGGCGAGGGTGACGGGGATGATCTTGATCGCTCGGCCGTCGCGGGACACGACAACCTCGCCCGATTGCTCGGCGAGCGAGGCGGACGCTGCGAGTTGGAAGAAGATGATGACTTCGTCACCGTCGGCGCCGAGCTGCAGATCGGCTGCGATGAAGCCGGCGTTGTCGCGCTCACCACTTGCGGCCACGGAGATCACGCCGACATCGTCGGGCAGTCCGAGCGTTTCGGGCGAGGCATCGGTCAGCACGACCGTGCGCAGCGAATCGGCGAAGCCATCAAGGCCTTGCAAGACGGTCGCGGCCGATGCATCGGTCGGCAGCCAGCTCGGTTCGAGCGCATCGAGCTGCTTGCGTAGCGACGCGGGCTCGGTGGTGAGAAACCGCTGCATGCGCACGGCGTCGGACATCGTGGCGATCGCGCCACGCCGCTCATCAGAGATGCCTGTGAGTAACCCACGGGCTTCGGCTTTGGCAGCATCGAACGCTGAGCCGTTACCGACGCCGGCGGTCATACTGACCGAGTCATCGATCACGACCAACAGATCGCGATCATCGGCATCCGTCGGTACCGGTCGCGAGGCTGCGAACACGCATGCAGCGAGAGCGAGCAACAGCAGTGCGAGGCTGAGTACATCGCGCAGCTTGCGAAAGAACGCTGACGATTGCTTCTCGACGAACACGCGATCCCACAGGAAGTATGCGGTGACGGGCGCACGCCGCGGGCGGACCTTGAGCAGGAAGATGGCGACCAACGGCAGAGCGAGCACTGCCGCAAAGAGGAAGCCCGGGCTGAGCAGACTCACGCGACGAGCCCTCCCCGCCGGAGGATGCGCTGGATGATGTCGTCGAACGCGATATCTGTCGTGGTCGAAACGAGCCCGGTGCCTGCGCGCACACATGCGGTGCGGAGCGACTCGTTCCAGTCTTGCACTGCGCGTTCGTAGGCGGCTGCCTCGGTCGGTGTGATCGTGACACGGCGGCGCTGACCGGTCTCGACGCACTCGAGGTCGGCATCGCCTCGGAGATCGCAGCGGCGGTCGGCGTCGTCTTGCACCTGCAGGCAGAAGACTTCGTGATTGGAGTAGCGGAGCAAGCCGAGGCCTCGCTCGAAGCCGGTGGGAAAGAGGAAGTCGGACACGGGCAAGACCATCGCTCGGCGGCGGTGACGGGCTTGCAGCGTTCGGCAGCAAGCGTCGAAATCGCTATCAACACCGGATGATTCGGCGGTATCGATCGCGCGGAGCATGGGCAACAGCTTCGCCCGGCCGTGACACGGCTCGACGATGGTTTGCAGCTTGTCGGACAGGCCGTAGACGACGACCTGATCGAGGCCTTGCAGCGCGATGTACGCGAGTGCTGCTGCGAGCCGCTTGGCGTGATCGAGCTTGGAGGCCATGGATCTGCTGGTGTCGAGCAGGACGACGAGGGTCATGTCTTCTTCGAGTTCGAAGAGCTTGATGATGAGTTGTTCGAGCCGGCCGAAGACGCGCCAGTCGATCGCGCGGTGATCATCGCCGATGTTGTACTCGGCGTAGTCGGCGAACTGCACGCCCATACCCTTGCGATTGGTGCGGCGATCGGCCTGCAGCTTGCCGCCGAGCACGCGCCGCGCGAGCAACGACAGCGACTCGAGCCGACGGATGAAGGCCGGATCGGTCAGGCCGGCGGAACTGCTCATCGCAAGGACCCGGCGATCTCATGGACGAGTGCGTCTGGATCGATGCCCTCGGCCTCGCCCTCGAAGCTGAGGATCATGCGATGGCGGAGCGACGCAGCGGCGACCGAGTCGATGTCGTCGCGGCTGACGTGGTATCGACCATCGAGCAGCGCCCGGCAGCGCGATGCGGCGAGCATGGCCTGCGCAGCGCGCGGCGACGCGCCGTGCCGAACAAAGCGGCGGACATTGGCCGGAGCGCCGTCCGTCTCGGGGTGCGTGCGATGCACGAAGCGCGTGATGTGACGCTTGACGGAATCCTCGATGGGGACCTGTCGAACGATGCGTGACATCTCGATGAGGTCATCGCCGGTCGCGACCGGCCCGATCTCGGGTGGTGCGAGGCCGCCCGTGCGATCGAGGATGGTTGCGAGTTGTTCTTCGGTGGGGCTCGGCACGCGAAGCTTGAACATGAAGCGATCGAGCTGGGCCTCGGGCAGCGGGTAGGTGCCGTCGCTCTCGATCGGGTTCTGCGTGGCGAGCACGAAGAACGGGCGATCAAGTTGCGTCGTCGTGCCGGCGACGGTGACCGAACGCTCCTGCATGGTCTCGAGCAATGCGGACTGTGTCTTGGGCGTTGCGCGATTGATCTCGTCGGCGAGCAGCAGATTCGTGAAGACGGGGCCGCGTTGGAACTCGAGCCGCTTCTCGCCGTCGCGTTCGACGAGGATCATGGAGCCGACGATGTCGGCGGGCAGCAGGTCGGGCGTGAACTGCACCCGGCCGTAGTCGACGCGGACGGCCTTGGCCATGCTCGTGACGAGCGTGGTTTTGCCGAGGCCGGGCACGCCCTCGAGCAGCACGTGGCCCTGGCACGCCATGGCCATGAGCACATGCTCGACGACCTCTGGCTGGCCGACGATGAGGCGGCAGACTTCGTCGCGAATCGCAGCGAACCGCTCTACGAACTTCTCGGCGTCGGCTTGGGCTGCCTCGGGCGTCAGGGTGGCGTCGGTCACGCATCGCTCCCGTCTTCTTTGCTGTCGTCGCCTTCGTCACTCTCGGGCGAGCGATGGATGTTCTCGAGATAGAGCTTGACGCCGTCTTTCACTTCGGCGGGCACGTCGGGCCGTTCGATGAACGACTCGAATTGCCGGGCGAAGTCGGCAGTGGTCGCTGAGCCTCGCAGCCCCGAGACGCCATCGCCCGAGTCGGCTTCTTCAATCGAAGTTTGCGATGGGCCCGACGACTTCGCGCCCGCAGCCAGCTCTGTGCCTTGGCCGTCTTCACGTTCTTGGCCGTCGCGCTGGCGATCGGACGAGCCTTGCCCGGCCTGCTGACCGCCGGCGAACGGGCTCTGACGCTGGCCGGCTACCGCAGACTGCGATCTGCTGAGCATGCTCGCCATGCGCGAGAGCCGCGACTGTGCGCTCCGGCGTGCGCTGCTGCGGCGGAGCGAATCGGACATGCGTTGCAGCGAGTCGTTCGCGTTACGGCTGCTGCGCGCGAGGCGGTCGAGATCTGACGACGTGCATTGGCCGTTGCTGCATTTGCCGAGGCTTTCCTCAGCTTCGCGGACCGCCTCTTCGAGCTCGCGGATCTGCTGAGCGAGACGCTCGGCCTCGTCCATTTCGCGGTCGACGGCGTCGCCTTCGCTTACTCGTCCGTCGCGGGCTTGGTCGCCGTTGGCAGACGATGTCGCCTGGCGGCTGTCGCTGTTGGTCGATGTCGATGATGCACGCGAGCCGCGGGCGTCGTGCTTGCGTGCGGCCTCAGCCAGACGCTTCGCGAGCGAAGCCAGCTTTTTGAGCTCGGCACGCTTGCGATCGAGGGCTTCCTCGGACACCTCGGCCTTGAGTTTGAACTCGTCGAGCTCGCGGGCTGCCTGTTCGAGGTTCTGCTGCGACAACGCCTCGCCGAGATCGGCTGACTCTGGCGATGACGACAACTGGGCCGCGGCCTCAGCGAGCAAGCCTTCGAGCGATGCTGCGTCGAGCGAGGCTGCCTTCGAAGCAAGCTCCTGCTCCATCTCGGCGTACTGCCGGAGCAGCTCCGCCTCCTCGGACGACGCTTCCAGCTTATCGACGAGCTCACGCACTTCGTCTGGGTCGAGGTGCTCGGCCTCTTCCTCATCGGCGGAGGCGAGCTCCTCCTCGACCATGTCCTTGATGCCCTTGTTCAACTCCTCAGCCAGGGCGATCGTGTCGGCTCGTTGCGCCCGCTCTCGCTTGACTGCTTCGGACTCGGGCGCGAAGCCGAGCAGCATCGCGATTACCGGGAGCGCGATCGCAGAAGCGAGCAATCGGCCACGCGGCGGTGCAACGAGTTTGCTGGCATCGATCTCGCAGAGGCGATCACGCGTCCAATGCGTTTGGAGGGTTTCGTAGCCGCCGACGTCGCTGGCGCTCTCGAAGGCGACAGCCGTGCGCACACCGTCGCGGAGGGCAAACTTGTCGTCGATCGTAGCTGCGACGCGTGTCTCGTCGCGCCGGCAAGCGAGCCAGAGCGCCGCCGTCGTGCCGGCAAGCAACACAACCGCGACGGCGTAGACGATGAGTGGTACCCCGGTGCCGGCGATGGCGAATGAAGCGGCGGCAACGCACGCAGCAGCGCCGACCGCTGTGCATGCAATGGCTAGAGACCGCACCAGCAATCGGCGATTGACGATGCGGCGAGCTGCGTCGACAGCCTCTCGCACACTGGCGCCGGCGTTGTTTGGCTTCGGTGCTTGTTCGGTCACTCAGTCGCTCCCTTCGCCATCAGCCCGCTCGGCGTCACGCTTGGCGATGCCTTCTTCAGCCTGCCTGGTCAGGTCGGCCTTCGTGTCTGTTTCGTCGTCGCCGTCCGGCTTGATGTCTGCAAGATACTCCAACGCGAGGTCGAAGCGGTTGGACTCGATCATGTGCTCGATGTAGTGCAGTTCATCGCCGTCCGCTTTCTCGGTCTGCATGACGCGACGCCACGCCTCGTCGGAGGCTTCGCCGGCACCGGCCTCATCGAGCGCGAAGCCGAGCCCCATCCAGCCGGGCTCGCCGATCGCTTCGGCCATTGCCATGCCATGCTCGATGACCTGAGCATCGGTGAGCAGGCCCTCGTCGTGCGCTTGCTTAATGAAGTAATCGTGATCGTCGTGGAAACCGGTGAGATGTTCACTGGTTGCAAGAGCG
>JBCCQU010000092.1:0-7943 GCA_039208875.1 Planctomycetota bacterium | reverse complement strand
CGTGCGCGCATGGTCGGCGATCGCACGCGTGATGGCCTGTCGAATCCACCACGTTGCATACGTCGAGAACTTGTAGCCCCGCTTGTATTCGTACTTATCGACCGCGCGCATCAGGCCGGTGTTGCCCTCCTGAATGATGTCCAGGAAGCTCAGCCCGCGGTTGCGATACTTCTTCGCGATCGACACGACCAATCGCAGGTTGCCGCCGGAGAGATCGCGCTTCGCCTGCTCGTATTCCCAGAACACCGTGCCGATGCTGCGCACGCGTGTTTCCAGCTCTTCCGATGACTCGAGCACCAACGCCTCGAGACCCGCGAGTTCCTCACGCATGACTTCAACGTCTTCGGAGTCGTAACGCTTCGGGAACTTGTCAGCCTTCAGCAGCTCGGCCTGCAGCTCGTTCATCTTCTTCGCGATCGACCGCAGCTTCCGCATCAACGGCACGATGCGCCCCGTGCGCAGGCACAGCTCCTCGGTCAGGGCTGCCATCCGCCGACGACGAGTCATGATCCGCTCGATCAGCGCTTCGCGTTGTTTGCGATCGGCTGCCGATCGGCCAAGCTCGGCGATGGCTGCGTAGTCGTTGCGGTTCAGGTCCAGCAGCTTCTCGATCGTGCGCACGTTGACCGGGATGCGCTTGGCGATCTTCTCTTTCGCGTTCTCCTCCGCGGTCGAGATCCGCATCGTGCGGTCGAACGGCAGCTCGCCCTTATCGACCTGCTTCAGCGTCTCCACCGCCTGCGAGACGATGTGGTCGCTCTCCAGACAACGCCGGCGGAAGATCATCCGCGTCGTCTCGATCTTCTTGGCGAGCCGAATCTCCTCGTCGCGCGTCAGCAGCGGGATCGAGCCCATCTGCGTGAGGTACATCCGCACCGGATCGTCGATACGCCGGGCGTGCTCGCCGGCTGCCATGTCGTCCAGCTCGCGCTGCAACGCCTCCGGGTCCATCGAGGCTGCCTCGGCAACATCGAGCTCCGCCTGGCTCATCTGCTCGCGGCCCTCGGCCACCGCCCGACGAAGCTCCGCGGCCACCTCCGCGCGCTCGCCCCCATCCACGCTCATCGCGCGGAACGATCGCGGCAGCCCCGCACCCGACCCCGCGAGCGGCGTGCCGACCAACGGGTTCTCGCCCGCATCAACGCCCGCAGCCAGCGACTGCCGGTGCAGCCGGGCCTTGTACTCCAGCTCGTCCAAGAGCTCGAGGCCCAGCCGATCGATCAGGATCAGCACCTCGTCCACCCGCTCGGGCTCGACAAACTCGTCCGGCAGCGTGTTGTTCAGTTCCTCGTAGCTGATCCAGCCCCGCCCTTGGCCGACCTCAAGCAACGAACGTAGAGCGGGATGCAACTCATCGATCACAGCAAACTCCCCGAACAAGTCCGGTGAACATTAGGCCTCAGACCTCGCCCGAATCCGGCTCCACCTCCGGAAGCGCCGACCCCGGAAGCCCCGACCCTGGAAGCCCCGACCCCGGAAGCCCCGACCCTGGAAGCGTTGAAGGCGGCAGCGCCCGCGGATTGCTCGCATGCCGTTCCCGCTGCTCCCGCAGCCTGGCCAACTTCTCAGCCACGCTGCCGCCCGTCGCCTCGCCGCCGCGATCAAGCTCGCCGGCGCACTCCTGCATCAGCCGACGCAAGCGGTCGCCGTCCGCATCGGTCTCGCTCCGCACCCGCTCGTGCAGCGCGACAGCAACGTCAGCCGAGGGCCGATCGCCGAGTGCGGTCAGCACCGTGCTCAGGTCTGGTGCCTCGCCCGACTCGACAAACACCAACGCTGCGACCTCGCCCAGCTCCGCCGACTCGAACAGTCCCGCCCGAGCATCGTCACGCAGCAACGCGCGGCGATCAGCGCTCGTCGCAGCCCACAGCTCCGGCTCGACCATGACGCACCCGAGACACGAGGCCCGCGCACCCAACCGCGTCGGCAGTTGCACAGGTTCTTGCGTCTCGGCATCGCTCCGCCTGCTGTCGCTCGGCCTTGCGCTCCGGCCGGCCGGTACCGCCTTGGCGATGACATCAGCGCCGAGCCCCGTGATTTCCGCGAGCCGACGAATCACAAGTTGCCTCCGCATCGGCGATACCCGCGACAAGCCAAGCTCGACCAGCCTCGCAAGCTCTTCCTTCACCTCGCGTTCGAGCGCAGCAGGCCCTGCGCCCTTCAGCCGCTCTGCGATGCGATCAAACCGATACGCCAAGATGTCCGGTGACTCTGCCAGAGCCTTGGCAAACACCTCGCCGCCGCCCTCGCGCTTCAGCAATTCGTCTGGGTCTTTCGCATCCGTCACGCGGTCGAGCGTCGCGACGCGCACGTCGAGCGTCTCCGCGAAGAAGACTTCGGCTGCGCGATTCGCAGCACGCTGCCCGGCCTCGTCGCCGTCAAATACCAGCACCACTTCGTCCGCCATCCGCCGCAGCACCGTCGCGTGCTTGGCCGTCAGCGCGGTGCCAAGCGTCGCGACAGCCGTATCGAAGCCCGCCTGATGGCACGCGATGACATCGGTGTAGCCCTCGACGATGATCGCTCGTCGCTCTCGGCGGATTGGCCGCGACGCACGATGCAGGCCGTACAGCGACGCCGACTTATCAAACACCGCGCTCTCACTGCTGTTCAGATACTTCGGCTCATCCTCGGGGTTGATCTTGCGCGCACCGAACGCGATCACTTTGCCGACCTGATTCTGGATCGGGAACATGAGCCGATTGCGAAACGCGTCGTACGTCGACCCGTCGTCGCGTGGCTTGAGCAAACCCGCCGCGATGCTTGCGCGACGGTCCCATCCCGGCCGATCCATCATCTGCCCGAGACCGTCCCATCGATCGGGCGAAGCGCCGAGCGCAAACGCCGCCACCATCTCCGGCGTGATGCCGCGCTGCTCGATCACCGCCCGCGCAGCCTTGCCGTGCTCGCCGTGCTCGAGCAGCTTCTGGAAGAATGCCGCAGCCTTCTCGTTGGCTTGCATCACGTCGCCGGTCGTCACCTCGCCGGGATCGCGAGGCCGAGCCGCCTGCCGCGGCTTGAGCTCGATACCGGCACGCTCAGCAAGGAACGCCAGCGCCTCCGGGAAGCTCTGCTGGTGAAACAGCCGAACAAACTTAAACACGTCGCCGCCCGTGCCGCACACAAAGCAGTGGAAGATCTGCTTGTGCGGCACCACGCTCATCGATGGATTACGATCATCGTGGAACGGGCACAGGCCCATGTACTCGCGGCCCTTCGGCTTCAGCGTCACCACATCGCCGATCACCTCGACGATGTCGGAAGCATCGCGCACCCGCGCGACATCGTCATCAGGTTGCAAGCCGCTGCTGCCAAACACGACGGACGGTAGACGAGCGCCGGCCGCCCCGCTGCCAACGACACCACCGGAATACACCCCACAATGGCGGACACGCGACCATCGAACGAACACGCCGCCCGCACCGTCCGCGAGCAGATCGTCTTCACCGGGCGGGTGCACGGCGTCGGATTCCGGGCCACCGCCCGCAGCATCGCCTTGAGATGCGACGTGACCGGCTGGGTTCGCAATCAGCCCGACGGCTCGGTCATGCTCGAAGCACAAGGCCCGCAGCACGAGATCGACAGCCTCATCCGCGAGATCGATAGCGAAATGGGCCGGCTCATCACCGACATCCGCCGCGCCGAAATGCCAATCAGCCGCGACGAATCAGCATTCGAGATCCGCCGATGACCGACACGCCCACTCTGACCGACACCAACAAACCCGGGCCGAACCGTCCCGCCGCGCGATTGATCGGCCCAGATGTCCTCCGCGGCTTCGCGCTCCTCGGCATCCTCGTGCCCAACATCTTTACGTTCGCCTGGCCGTTCACAGCCATGACCGACGCATCCGCCATCGGCGACGCTCTCCGCTTCCTCGATCTCGATGCGATCGAGAACGTCGCTGCCAACAGCTTCAGCCATCAGTTCATGAGCATCGCCTTCCTCGGCAAGTTCATGTTCATCTTCGCCATGCTGTTCGGTGCCGGCGTCGTCATGTTCGACAACGGCAAGCCCGGCAACAACACCGGCCGCTGGTACCTCAGGCTCGCATGGCTGCTGCTGTTCGGCGTCATCCACGCGATCTTCATCTGGTACGGCGACATCCTCGTGTGGTACGCCGCAGCAGGCATGCTGCTGCCGTGGTGGTGCCGCAAGCTCGAGCCGATCCCGCTGCTCCTCATCGCCAGCCTGCTCTACCTCATCGGCATGGCACTCAGTGTGGGGCTCATCGGCCTGTCATCAGTCTTCGTCGACGTCGGACTCATGACCGTCGAGGAAGCTTTCGGAGATGTCGAACGGGAAGTCGCTGCCATGACCGGCACCTTTCTCGACGGCACCATCTACCGCGCTATCACCGCCTCGATCACGTGGTTCTTCGTCCTGCCGCTCACCTTCATCTGGTCGATCTCCGGCCTCATGCTGGCCGGCATCGCGCTCGCCAAGCTCGGCATCATCACCGGTGAGCGTTCACCCAAGTTCTACAGCCGCATGGCGATCGTCGGCATCACGCTCGGCATCATCACCACGCTCGCTGGCTACCTCGCGCTCCACGACCTCACGCCGGTTTGGGCCGGACAACTCTGGGCGTTCGTCGCCCAACTCTTCGGCATCCCTCTCGGCCTCGGCTACATCGCCGCCGTCCTCTGGCTCGTCACCTCCGGCAAACTCGCGCCCGTCACCACGGGCCTCGCCGCCGTCGGCCGAATGGCATTCACCAACTACCTCGGCACTTCCATCATCTGCTCGCTCATCTTCACCGGCCCCGGCCTAGGCCTCTACGCCACCGTGCAATTCCCAACCCTTTGGCTCATCGTGATCGGCGTCTGGACGGTCAACATCGCCTTCAGCCTCTTCTGGCTCCGCGGCTTCCGCTTCGGCCCGCTCGAGTGGCTCTGGCGATGCCTCACCTACGGCAAGCTCCTCCCCATCCGCCGCTGAAACCGCCGACCGACCTACGCTGCCCGCATGGTCGACAGCTTCCGGGCCGTGTGTTCGGACTTCTACATCAACCTCAAGCTCGGACTCAAACTCGAGCTGCCCACCGGCCCCGGCGCCGGCCGCGACACCGTGCTCTCGTTCTTTGAACGCCTCCGCCGATCGCACCCCGCCATGACCGGCTTCCGCCGATACGAAGGCGAGATGGAGCTCGACACGCCGCAAGACTCGCCCGGCCCGCAGCAATGGGCCGCGGTCAAACGCACCAGCATCCGCGCTGGCTCGGTCAACCCCGACACCATCGAAAAGGCCCTCGCCCTGCACCGCGAGATCCTCGAACTCGCGCCCTTCTACCTCAGCATCAGCCCGCTCGACGTCGAGATGATCGAGGTGCTGTTCGGCTTCGATCTGCATCTGCCGGACCAAGCCGTGCCCGGCATCGATAGCACGACCGAACCAACCTCAGCCCAAAGCCCAGACGCCGTCGTCGCCGAGGCTCTTTTCGCAGATTCGCCGCTCGCCCCGCTGCTCCGCATCGAGGGCACCACGCCGTCCGACTGCCAGCCGCTGTTCGGCGTCACCATCGATGGCGATCCGCACACCGAGGCGTACTTCGAGGTCAAGACTCGCCCCACCCGCGCCGGCCAAAGCGGCGAACAAGCCGAGCCCATCAGCGTCTACGTCACCGCCCGCCATACCGGCCCGTGCGCATCACTCGATGAACTACCCGGCCGATGCACGGCCCTCGCACACCGGGCAGCCGGCCTCTGCGAATCCGTCGCCATCCCGTCGCTCATCGTCCCCATCCGCGACGCCATGCTCTCCGGCTCGTGATGCAAGCACTCGCGCACATCACCGTTCACCTCGCGACAACGACGCCAACGTCGTCCGGCGCCGATGCATCCACCCGCGCCGTCATCATGGCCGCGGTCCTCATCGGCCTGTGCATCCTGCTCGGCCTCATCGTGATGGCCATCCGCAAGCGCACGCTGGATGCAAGCAACACCGACGCCCAAGACGATTCGCTCCTCGGCAGCCTCCGCACCATGCGCGACACCGGAGAGCTCTCCGAAGAAGAGTTCCGCCAAGCGCGCGCACAAGTCCTCAGCCGCGCTACCGGCAGACCGGCCGAAGACTTCCTCAACAACAAGTAACCGTTAGCAAGTCATCAATCGAACTGGCTCGCGGTCAGGCTATCACCGACCGCATCGCGATCCCACAGCTCCGCCGGGCCACGCTTGGTCTCGTACCACTTCCACAGCTCAAACCAATAGCTGCGAAACTTGTGCTCGCCAAACTTCTCAAAGTGCGCAGCCACCTGCTTATGAAGCTCCCGCGGCGTCCCCTCCATCCCGAGCACCGTCCGCCCGTGCCGATAGCTCTCGGTATCGATCGCCATCCGCGAGTATCGACCCAGCAGCATCATGATGTTGCCCGCAGCAAACGGTCCAATCCCAGGCAGCGTCTTCAGATACGCGAACACCTCGTCGTCCGGCGTGCCCCGATCCTCAATCAGATCCACCTCGATCTCGCCCCGCACAAACATCTTCGCGAGATCGACCGTCCGCTGATCGCGATAGCCGAGGCTGCACCGTGCGCGCAGCGTGCCGGGCCGCGTGCGCGCAAGCTTGGCCGCCGTCGGAAACGCACGGATGCCACTCGCCGACTTGGCACCAAACACATCGCACAGCCGCCGATTCATCCGGATCGTCCCGGGCCACGTCACGTTGCAGTTCGTCACCGTCTTGATGACATCCTCGAACAGCGTCGGCGATCGATACAGCCGGCCCTCGCCCGTCTTCCGCCATCGCGGATCCACGCGATGAAAGTCGGCGATCGACTCCGCCGTCTCATTGAGCCGAAGCATCCGCCGCACGCCATCGCGCACCAGCTTTCGTTCCACCTCGGTCACCCCGCGATCGCACTTCACGCGGATGACACCACCGGCCTTCCGCGACGGCTGCCGAACGCGAACACCCACCGCCGAGCCACCGACATCGATCGCACGCTCCATCATTTGCTCAGCCACCACCCAGCGATTGGGCGGCAGCATGAAGTAGCCGTACGAGCAAACATCACGCGAAAGCAAATAGTCACGCGGCGGCCTGATCGACAGCGTCGGGCCCGACCAGTCCGCAGCTTGCGCTCGGTCAGTCACGCCGTCAGCAGCGAATCAAACGGGAACACAAACGACACCAGATTGATGCAAAGCCGATCGGCCCGCACCGCAAACCGATCGTAGTGCTCATCGGCCTGCTGCGCGATATCCGACGCCGTCAGGCCAGCACGCTCGAGCAATGCCGCCTCGTTCTTCACGATCGCGTCGATGATCGGCCGGTCGGCCTCGAAGTGCCACTGAATGCCGAGCGAACGCCGTCCGATCTTGAACGCCTGACAGCCGCACTTCTCGCTCTTCGCGAGCAGCATCGCGCCGTCCGGCATCGTCTTCACCTCGTCGCCGTGGCTCTGGAACTGCATCGAGTTCCACGCCATGCCCGCCAGCAGGGTCTCGGTCTGGGCCGGGATCGTCAGGTCGACCGCGTGAAAGCCGCACTCCGGCTCGTCCATCGCTCCGACCTCGCCGCCGAGCGCTTTGGCGAGCAACTGATGACCCAGGCACACGCCGAGCACCGGCAGATCGGCCTCGTGCGCAGCCTTGATGAACGCGCACTCCTCAGCAAGCCGAGGCTCATCGCCATTGGCCGACTGCGGCCCGCCGAGACTGATCACGCCGCCCACATCGTCCAGGTCCTTGGGCACCGTTGTCTCCACGCCCGGCCCGGCCGTGTCGGGCGTGAGGTCGAGCCGACGGATATCGAGCTTGAAGCCGTGGTCGCGGAGCGTGGCCCCAAGCCGCCCCGGGCTGTTGGCCTGCGAATGCTGAAAGACGACGATGCGTGCCATACCGCGATGGTAGTCGAGCGACAGGCTCGCCGACGCCGGAACAACACTTCGATAACGCGCGAGTGTCGCCGGCAGATCCTCCCCCGCCCGCGGGGGAGGTG
>JBCCQU010000091.1:0-7943 GCA_039208875.1 Planctomycetota bacterium | reverse complement strand
CGGCGAACCGATCACCGAGCTCTGCTCGCCAAGCATTTGGCAGACTAGCTTTGGACAAACCCGCGTCGGCACTTGCGGCAGGGTTAAGCCATTCGCCAGCCACGTCGCTGACTTCGACACAGGCGGCTGGGACGAGATCTTTCCGACCGTTGATCCTGTCCCGTTGGGGGCACGGCTTAGAGGTTTGGGCAGAGGCGGCCTGACCGGTCTCGGCGGGCTGTGGTATCTCCGCTGGTCGACCAAACGGGTGCGCCCGCTCGCGGTCAGGCAATCGGTCGCGTCAAACGGGCCTTTCTACGCGCTCAGCCGCCGAATCGACCTCGACCGGCTCCACCCGACGATACGGCAGCCGTACTTGGTTCGAAATGCTGCTGCAACGCCGCTCGCGTTAGCGTGGGTGGCGCAACTGCTGTTTCGTTGCGATGCCGGAACATTAATCGATATCAATCCTCGGGCCGTTGTCGTGGAAGAGGGGCGGTGCGACACGAACGATCCACGGAGTCTCTCGTGCCGCACGTGGGGAGAGGTCGTTGATCGCTTTAGGTTGCTCGGTCATTCAAGCGGGTGGACCGACGCGGAGCGAACGAGCGGTGTCACGCTGGAGGTCCTCCTGCAGCTGAGCAGTAGCAATCCGATCGGACTACACGACCACCGAAGCCCGGTACGACTCACCATCGCAGACACTGAATCGACGACCGGATACGCGGCGCTTTGGCTCTACTTCGGCGGGTTGTCCGCCAACAACGAGCAGGCATGCCGTAACATCCGCATCGAGCCGATCACCGCGGCCGCCGACTGACCGCTCGCCGGGGGAGAGATATTGGAGCCCGGCCAACATCGCCGGTGGTTGCTCGCCGTCTTGGTTGAGCTCTGAAGACGATCGTGGCCCGATGACGAACCGCCGGCTCTCGGCCGCTCGAATGCGATCAAGTCGTACGGGTCGACCCCGAACCCTATCCCGTCGCCGGCGAGGCGCCCGATGAGCAGCCCACGGCGTACTCATCGTTTGGTTGGGCGAGGTCGGAGGGGTCTGAGTGAGCCGGTACCAATCTGAAACTGTAAAGAGTGATCTGAGATGCCGGGCGTCAGCGGTCAAGCAAAACACGGGTTATTCGGCACGCTCGAAATGCACATGAATTCGATCGCAGACTTGTCGCCACAGGCGGCGATCCGAGTTTTCAGGATTCAACCCCTTAGCTCGAAATACTTGATCAGCAAAGTCTCTTACGTCCAGGGGGTGGCTATCCGTCAGTCGCTCAACATTCGTCGGTGGTAAGCAGAAGCCCAGGTCAGCGCTGAGCTCGTCAAGTAGGAATCGAACCTCACACGCTGTCAGCGGCTTATCGATCTCATAGCTCACGGTGACCTCTCCGTTGTGTCGCTGGATCACTTCTTCGCCAATCGGCGGGAACATCGTGACTCCGATCAAAGCTCACGCCAAGGCAGTATTCTGTCGAAGACTGCAGTTGGCGCCCGTATCCGGTCTTGTTGCGTCGAGGGATGAGGTGCGAAGCCATGGGCTTCTATCAAGAGTCGAGCGAGGAAGCGGGTCCGATTGATATCTCGGATTTCACCATCGTGCCCGGAGATGACAACCCCCCATATCCCGCGATTGAGATAGATGATGCCTCTGCGCCTACGGTCATGCAGCTCGGCAAGGACCGATCTGCCAAGGTGTTTGGACTCATCGACGGCCGAGGAAGCAGTATCGCAGAGCCTGCGGTTTCTGCTTGGATTGTGGCCGAGAGAACCGCTGCCGCCTTCAAGCGTGCTGCGGTCATCTCACGATCCCAGATGGCGGATCACGCCTCACCGATCGTACGGACAATCGGGCAGAGAGACGTTGCAAGTCAGCACATCGCGTTGCTCGAATGAGAACTCGAAGTATTTTGGTACCAACGCAGCCGGGTGTGAAGTCATCAGCAATCGCGCCACGCGATTGTCAAAGGGGCCCAGATCCTCCATGCAAACGGTTCGGTAAATCGTCGACCAAGGGCCCTGCTGCGACATGCGGCTGACACCTCGAAACGATCCGAACTGCAACAGGTCCGTTGAAAGCAACCTGCGAGCGCGGTGTCCGGTGGTGCGACCGTCACAAAGTCAGCATGCGGTGGCGTCCGCTGGCTCGCCCGCTTGAGGATCGTAGTGCTGAGATGGTCTAAATCGTTGATGAGAGGAACCCTCCATCGACACGCACATCGATGCCGGTGACGAATCGGCTTGCAGCGTGGCTTGCGAGGAAGACCGCTGCACCGACAAGCTCCTCGGCTTCACCGAATCGGCCGGCAGGAGTTGCGCCGATGATCTGCTCACCCCTCTCGGTAAGCGTGCCGTCGTCGTTGAAGAGCAACCGGCTGTTCTGATCGGCAGGGAAGAACCCGGGCGTGATCGAGTTCACGCGTACTCCATCGGCAGCCCATTCACGTGCAAGGAACTGCGTGAGGTTCAGCACCGCGGCCTTCGCGGCTGAATATGTAACTCCTCCGGAGACGGGCACGTGGGCCGCGACGCTGGCGATGTTGATCACGCTGCCGCGGCCGAGCTCGACCATGCCGGGACCAAACTCCTGCGTGGGCAGCAGTGCGCCAGCTGCGAGGTTGCTGGCGACGACGTCGTTCCACGCATCGAGCGGGATGTCCTCGAATCGCTGCGTCGCGTGGACCGATGCACGTGGGTCGTTGCCGCCGGCCGCATTGACGAGCACATCGCACGTACCCAGCTCGTTCTCAACTGCTTTGTGGGCGGCGCGGAGCGACTCGGGGTCTGACGCATCGGCCGGCACGAAAGCGGCTCGGCCGCTGGCGTTGGCGATCAATGCGGCTCGTGCCTCGCCCCGCTGACGGTTACGGCCGAGCACGGCGACGCTTGCGCCGTGCTGCGCCAGTCCTTCGGCGATCGCGCCGCCGAGCACGCCTGTGCCTCCGACGACGACGGCAACCGAGCCGACGAGATCAAACCGATTCGTGTGCGATGCGTTGTTCATGTGTGATCGTACCGTCGCGATCAGCGACGCAGGTTCGATCTTGCGAGCTTTGCTGGTACACTCCGCGGAGGAGCGAGATCGGCCATGCCATCAGCGACGACGAAGGAGCAACTGCAAGAGACCGTGCGATCGATCATCGGTGCACAGCCGATCGTCGATATGCACACGCACCTTTACGCGCCGAGTTTCGGCGCCTCGGGCGACGGCTCCGGCCGCGAGCCGATGCTGCTCCGGGGCATCGACGAGTTGCTGGCATATCACTACTTCGTCGACGAGGTATTCCGTGTGCTGGGGCGCGATGGGCTGACGCCGGATCGCTTCTGGTCGATGCCTCTATCCGAGCGAGCGGATCTGGTCTGGAAGACGCTGTTCGTCGAGAGGCCGCCAACGAGCGAGGCTTGTGTGGGGCTGATCGACGTGCTCACATCGCTCGGGCTTGAACCGCGGGCCGCGACGTTGGAGGGCTATCGCGGCTGGTTCGCGGCTCGCTCGATCGACAGTCATGTCGACGAGGTGATGCGGATCGCCAACGTTCAACGCATCGTGATGACGAATGAGCCTTTCTCCGACGTTGAGCGGCCGCTGTGGCTCGAGCACGCGGCAAGCCTGGGCGATCCGCGCTTCGCGACCGTGCTGCGGGTCGACCCGCTCGTCGAAGAGTGGGGGCGAGCGTCCTCGATGCTCCGGCAGTGGGGGTACGACGCGACGGCATCGGAAAGCATGCAATCTGCCGACCAGGTGCGGCGGTTTCTGGACGATTGGATCGCTCGGATCCAGCCCGAGTATCTCGCATGCAGCCTGTCCCCCGGTTTCCGCTACGAACGAACAACCGAAGGCGAGCCGCATGCCGCGGTTACCTTCGATCACGCGATCATCCCCGCCGTGCGGGAGCACGGCCTGCCGGTCGCGCTCATGATCGGGGCGAAGAGGGCTGTGCACCCAGCGATGCAGCTTGCCGGCGACGGTCTTGGTCGAGCGGATGTCGATCAGCTCATCGCCCTTGCTCGCCGATACCCGGATGTCACGTTTCTGGTGACGATGCTCAGCCGCGAGAACCAGCACGAGCTGTGCGTCGCCGCACGCAAGTTTGCGAACATCGTTCCGTTTGGCTGCTGGTGGTACCTCAACACCGCATCACAGATCCAGGAGCTCACGACGCTGCGGCTTGAGCTGCTCGGCACGAGCTTTGTGCCCCAGCATTCGGATGCGCGTGTGCTCGAGCAGCTGATCTACAAGTGGAAGTCCTCGCGAAAGATCATCGGCGAGTGCCTGGCCGACCGCTATGTTCAGGCGATCGACGCCGGCGCGGTCATCAGCGAAGCGGACATCCGCGGTGACGTGGCCCGATTGCTCGAAACGAACTACACCGGGCTCGTCTCCCGCGCGATCAGCTGACTCATCTACTCCGATCTGGCTCCAAGCGGGCGCGGCCACACGTACGCCATCCACTGGTCGTTCTCGTCGAGCGGCGGAAGCTCATCAATGACCCGGCCGAGCGAGGGATCGCGGAACGCGCTCGCGGCCATGCGGAAGAGCTGGTTGTACCGCTCGTAGCTGTGGGGTCGGATCTGCTGATAGGGCCACTCCTCGCGGCCGGCCATGTATGGCTCGACGAACTCCAACGCGACTCTGATGCTGCCGCCCGACGGTGCTTCGTAGCCGAGAAGATCGACGCCCAACGACTCGGCGTATGTCGCCAGATCGAGCAGGCCCCGCAGATTGAAGCCGCAGTAGTGCAACGCAATCGTCCGCGTAAGCTCCTCCGGTTGCGTGCCGTCGGCTTCGATATGCTCCTCGATGATGCGCTGCCCTTCCAACGCGAGCTTCTCAGCCAAGTCGTGCTGATCCGTCACGAGCGCATACTGCACACACTGTGCGAGTGCCCACGTGGCATGGTTGTTCGCGGTTGCCAGTTCCGCGCGGCCGAGCTCGCTCGTGAGCAGCCAATCGAGGTACTCGGCATACCACCGCCGGGCTTCGGTATCGTCCTGTGCTGTCCAGTGGTCTGACTCGGCGACAATCTCCATGGCGTCGGCAACAAACCGGATGCGCAGCGTCTCGATCACGCCGCTCTTGCGACCCTTCTCCGTGACGCCGGGCACAAACTGGGCAAACTCCAGCCGGGGGAGCATGCGCGTCTGCTCATCAACGAACCACGTGCGCAGATGCTGAGCTGCCCGCTCGGCGTAGCGCTCGTCGCCAGTGACGAGGTACCCGAGCGCGAGAGCCGTCGTCGCTCGGCCAAAGTGTGCGAGCTTGTCGGCGTCGTACTTCGATCGGTCCGGATTGACCTCGCCGTCGCGGCGAACAAACGGCAGTCCGTTTTCCGTCTCGGGGTTCGGCCACCAGTACGGCCCGATCGAGATGTACTCCCGCGGATCACCCGAGGGAGCTGACACGGCTGGGTCGTCTTTACCTGTGGTGATCGGGATAATCGGCTCTTCGAGGAAGACTTCGGCTCGGCGAACGACGGCGTCACGCGCTCGAACGAGCTCCGGATCACCTGCCTCCACAAGCTCGCGCGCCATCACGATGCGATCATTGCTGAGTATGTACGTTCGCTTCGGTGTGGGAAGATCGTCTGATGCAACAGCGGGCTGCGAAGCCGACGGGAAGACGACGAAGGCCGCGCACACCGCCGCGATCCGAGTGACAACGGATCGACCCCAAGATCGTTCGGCGGTCATCATAAGACATCCCCTGCTTTCGTGTGGTCATCGCCCAGGCCTTCCCGCCTGGGGTCCCGCAGGCATCGTAACGGCAATCTCCCTATCAATGGCACGTTCTCGACGATGCCCTGCACGACAACAGGCTGAATGCACGGTGGGCTCCGACCGATGTCGCCTTTCGCATAGCGTGGCGACCAGCTTCGTACAGCCGAATCGAGAACACGGAAATCGATAGGCAGCCCTCGTGGGTTTTCGACCAGCGGTAGCGCGTTGCGTGATCACGTGTATCGCCTGATCAGGTATGCTCAGGCACCGCTGCATCGCATGACTGCACGCGGCCTTTCGATGTTGGGAGCCGCGCACGTGATCGAGCTGGTGGTGATCGTCGGGTACCTGCTGTTCCTGATCGTGATTGGTGCCGTGTTCCGGCGGTTCAACAGCAACACGAGCGACTACTTCCGCCTCGGCTGCCGGGGCTCGTGGTGGCTGGTCGGCGCGAGCACGTTCATGAGCGTGTTCAGCGCGTGGACATTTACGGGAGCCGCGGGCGCCGCCTTTGAATCGGGATGGTCGATCCTGGTGATCTTCCTGGCCAACGTCGCCGCGTTCGCCGTGCACGCCGCGCTGCTCGCGCCATGGTTCCGGCAGCTCCGCGTCGTTACGTCGCCCGAGGTGATCCGCAAGCGGTTCGGCCCCGTGACGCAGCAGATGTACGCGTGGCTGTATGCCATCCTCGGATTGCTGTACGCCGCAGTGTGGCTGTGGAGCCTGTCGGTCTTCGTTGCAGCCGTGTTCGATGTCGACAACCTCGCGGCGTGGCTGAACCTATCCGAGGTGCAGTTCCTGATCCTGCTCGTCGGCGTGGTCGTGATGTTCTACTCGGTCAGCGGCGGCAGCTGGGCCGTCATGGCGACCGACGTCGTGCAGAGCCTGGTGCTGATCCCGCTGACCCTGCTGGTCGCGTTTCTCTGCCTCGTAGAAATCGGCGGCGTGACCGGGTTCCTCGGTGCCATCGCCGACGCTGAGCTGGAAACGACGTTCGCCGTGATCAACGAGCCGGGTACGTTCGCGCCCATCGATCCCGAGACGCTCGAGCCTCAGGAATCGCATCCGGACTTCTGGAAGTACACCTGGCTCTTCGCGGCGGCCACCATCATCTATAAGGTCACCACGTTCAGCACGATCGACGTCGCCCAGCGGTACTTCGGTGTGAAGGACGGCCGAGAGGCACGATTTGCGGCGCTGCTCGCGGGCGGACTCATGCTGCTCGGCATGGTGTTCTGGTTCATCCCGCCCATGGTGTCGCGGCTGCTCTGGCACGACGACGTGATGGCGGTCGAGATGCGTAAGCCCGCCGAGGCCGCGTACGCCATCGCGGGCATGAACACGCTGCCCAAGGGGCTTATCGGCATCATGGTCGTCGCGATGCTCAGCGCGACCATGAGCTCGATGGACTCTGGTCTAAACAAGAGCGCCGCGATCATCACGCGGGACGTCGCGCCTCCCATGCTCCGCAGGCTTGGGCTTCAGCAAATGACCGACCGCACGGCTCTCATTGTCGGCCAGATCGCCACGCTGATCCTGGGCCTGCTCATCATCACCATCGCGCTCTACTTCGCTTGGCAGCCAGACGACAACAGCGGCGGGGGTGTGTTTGAGGCAATGCTCAATATCGGCGCCATGCTCACATTGCCGATGGCCATGCCGCTGGCGATCGGGCTGTTCGTCCGCCGCGTGCCGCCGTGGTCGGCCTTCGCGTCGGTCGGCGCGGCGTTCGTGCCGTCGCTGATCCAGTTCGCGGCTTCCAAGAATCTTGTGCCGGATGCGATCGTCGCGGCGATGCCAGATGCGGCTCAGCGGTATCTCACCTCCGGCTGGCCGTACTACCTCGTGGTCTTCGTGAACATCGCCGCGGGCACCATCGGTTTCCTTGTCACGATGCCGTTCTGGCCGAAGGTGACGAGCGAGTACCGCGAACGCGTCGATGAGTTCTTTGAGACCATGCACACCCCGGTGCGCTTTGAGGAGGAAGTCGGCGAATCCAACGACGGCGCGCAGCTCCGCGTCATCGGCACCTTCGCGGGCCTGCTCGGTCTCGGCATCTGCCTGCTGCTCGCGGTGCCCGGCAACTCGCTGGGTGATCGGCTGGGCATCCTGTTCGTGGGCGGCACCGTTGCCGTCGCCGGGTTTGCGGCCCTCATGCTCGGGCGTCGAACGAAGTGATCGAACGACCGCTACAGCGAAACGGTGATGCCGCCATCCACGTAGAGCACATGTCCGTTGACGAAGCT
>JBCCQU010000090.1:0-7961 GCA_039208875.1 Planctomycetota bacterium | reverse complement strand
GTGCGGGCGAGCCAAGAGGGCTTGCAGTGCGTACTTTTCAAGCCGTTCCAGGTGGAGCGGCTGATCGATGAGGTACGCAAGGCTGTGCAGCCGGCTGAGGGTTAGGCCGGGGCGGGATCGGAAGAGAGGCCGATGTGATGTTGACGAGATTCGAGCGTGGTGCGGCGATCGCTGTCGGTGGTCTGTTGCTGGCGTGCGGCACTCCGAGCGAGGCCAGCGCGTTGCAGATCACGCAGCGACTCGTGGTGTCGGGCTTGATCGACGAGGTGTCGGCTGGCGATGGGCTCGATGACATGCTCGGCGAGCGCGTGACATTCAGCGTGGATTACTCGGTCCGTCAACACGGTTCGAGTTCCACTCGCTTTGGTCCGAACGTATTCGCCTTTGGGCGCCTTGACATCGGCGACTCCGAGTCGCGGATCGCGATTTTCAGTTTCGCGACATTCATCGATAACGGCGAGTTCGACTGGCTTGATTTGTTTGATTGGTGGCCCGAGCCCTCTGACCCGCCTCCCGGGTCTTCTGAGTGGTTTACCGGGCCCTTTGAAGGCCAGAGTATTGACTTCGCTGGCGACGGGGTTGCAGCGCCGATCCTCGGTCTTACTGGTTTGCTTGGCGGCGAGAGGCGATTCGGCACCATGTCGCTCGTTCTCGGCGATACCGATGGCAATGTGTTCGACACGTCTCGGCAGTTGTTTCGCGACGACGTGACAGTCGATGACTTCGAGTTGCTGCACTTCCAGCTCGGGCTCGAAGATGATCCGGGCGTTCCGTTTGCTGTTGAGACTGGTAGCGGCGTCTCCATCGATATCGACACGGTGCAGTTTGTGACCGTACCAACGCCCGCAGCTTCGTTGGTGATCGTCGCAGCCTCGGGTGCTTGCCTGGGCACGAGGCGAAGGCGTGACGCTGAGTGATCGCGGAGGGTGACCGTGAGTGATCCGCGGCCGCTTTCGACAGAAGAACTCGTGGCGTGGCGCGATGCCTTACTCATGCAGATCGCGGCCGCTTTCGATGGCATCGAGCTCGGTGATGGCACGACGATCGGCGAGGCCTACGCCATTGATGACTCCAAGTCGCCGGAGGTGCGGGCAGCTCAGCGCGCGAAGGATACTTATCGCCAGTGGCAAGATATCGACGTTGCGAGCGACGGCGGTGGGTCTGCGATGACGTTTATGAATGCACGCGGCTGGGCGTTTCACGCCCCGGCTTACGCTGCTTTCTTTCTGAGGCATGACACGCGTCTGCCGGGTGGTATCGAACGCGATGATTGGGTCAGCGACCGGCTGGATGTCGAAGCGGTGTTTTTGCTGTCACAAGGCGAGTTGGATCGCATTGATGCTTTGTCGCCAGCGCAGCGCGCGGTCATCGTCGACCTGATCATGCTCGACTGGGAGATCGCCCATGCTTACGCCGAAGCGAGCCCCGATGCCGGCGATGCTGGGTACGGGTCACATCTCGGCGCGCTTGGGGTGCGGTGGATGCGTCACGCTTCGCCGGAGCGGCGCGAGGCGTTTCTTGAGCGTTGGCCAGCGGCGTATCCGGAACCGGTCTGACGCAGCGTTACTCGGCCAGGTCGTGGCCGCAGGAGCCGCAGAATTTGTCGTCGCTGTCGGCGGGTGAGCCGCAGTCGGTGCAGAAGCGGATGGCGCGAGTGCTGGTTTTCGCGTCGCCGTCGTTGGTGCCGTCTCGGAGAGCGGACGCAACGGAGCGGATGCCGGGCTCGCTGATCTTGGCGACCTCGTTGAAGGTCATGCCGGCGGCGGGTCCGTGCTGACGGCCCATGAAACGCGAGATTTTATCGCCCCAGCCGGCATTGGTCATGCTGAGGCCGACGACGAACATCGGGGCGCCGACGAGCATGAGGATGAAGCCGGTGGGTGGGCCGGCGGCGATGCGTGGTTGGCCGAAGTCGCTGAGGAAGCTGATGAGGCCGGCCACGACGCAGATGCCGCCGATGGCGACCAGCAGCGGGCCGACGATGCGAAGGAAGCCTCGGATGGCGGTGAACTGCTCTTGCGGCAGTGGGTCTCGCATGCGATCAGTCTAACGGAGCCTTGGGTGGGTTGGAAGCCTCGGCCTCGGGCTTTGGCTCGTTGGGTGATTTGGCGGGCGGGTTGGCAGGGGTGGGTGGATCGAGGCTGACGACGGTGGGGGTGTTGGCTTTGTCGGCGTTATCGCGTGTGTAGATGGTGTGCGAGCCGGCGGCTCGCTTGCGGCCGGGCGTTTGCTTGCGATGGCGGAAGGACTTGCTGCCGGCTTTGGCGCTGCTGGAGATGACGCGGTAGAAGAAGAGGATCATGAGGAGGCCGACGAGAGCGCCGAAGGCGAGGACGCCCATGACCGCGAAGAACTCTGGTTGGAGCGGGCCACCTGTTGGTGGAGGTTCAGTCGCCATTGTGAGCGTCTCCGATGGAACTCGCCGAGTGCGCGGATCGATAGCAGAAAACGATAATCATCGCGTCGGGCGAGGCAACGATCCGTGCGTGTAAATCGGCGGTACCGCGACGACTGCGGGTGTTAGAGCTCGACGACTTCCATGTCGGGATGCTGCTTGGCTTCGACGGCTGGGTAGCGGACGTCGGCTTGCATGCAGTCGAGCGTGGGATACGCGGCGGCCATTTCGCGGCGGGCGTCGGCTGCGTTGAACAGCCGGGCACGCGGCAGCAGGACCTCGGCGGCTGTGGGCACCTGGCCCGGGCCTTCGTCGACGACGACGACCTCGGCGAGCTTGGCTGAGCCGGCTTCGACGCCCTCGGCCACGGCCAGCATGTCGTACGCGATCTGGCCTTCGCTTTTGGCGAACTCGATGACGGGCACGGCCTGCTCGAAGGCCTGCAGCATGTTGCGGGCGTTCTCGAAGGTGCCGGCCTTCTCGGTCCACGTTGCGCTCGGCAGCACGACATCGGCGCCGTCGATGAGCGGCGAGGCCAGCGTGTCGATCACGACGACGAACGAGCCGGTTGCGCGGTTGGCCCGCTCGAGCAGCGGTTGCGGAGCCCAGTCCTGGCGATCGTTGCCGGTAATGATGACTGCGCCGACGTCGTCGCGGTTTGAGCGATCGAGCCATTGGTCGTATTCGATGGCTGATTCGCCGGTGATGGCTTCGAGAATGCGTCGCACGCCGCGGGCGTTGGGTGCCTTCTCGGCGTAGATCTTGAAGGCCTTGGGATCGTCGTCTTCGACGCCGGGCGGGAAGGTTTTGTCCTCGCCTTCGAAGCGGATCGGGCCGACGCCGAGGATTGCGTCGGGATCGATGGTGCGGGCCATGGTGGCGAGTGCATAGGCGTCTTCGCAGGTGAGCATGGGGCTGACGAGCAGGGCGATGCGCTTGCCGGCCTCGGCTGCTGCACGCAGGCCTTCGATGGCCTGGTCGTAGCTGCGGTTCCAGTCGTCTTCGATGAGGGCGCCGTGCTGACGGCGGAGCGGGCTGCGGAGTCGGTGCTCTGCGTGCACGTGCTTCCAGCCGTAGCGGACTTCGTCGGAGATCCACCACTTGTTGATGTCGAGGTTGGTGCGTGGCTTGACGCGGTAGATCTTGCCTTCGTTGTGCTCGATGTTGATGTTGTCGCCGGATGCGGTGATGCCGTCGATGGACGGGGTGGTCTTGAGGAACCACACGCGCTGGGCAAAGAGGAAGTCTTTGTCGAGCAGTGCGCCGACGGGGCAGAGGTCGATGACGTTGGCAGCCATCTCGTTATCGAGCGGGATGCTTGGGAAGACGTCGATCTCTTCTCGGTTGCCGCGGCCGTCGACATAGAGCTCGCTGGTGCCGCTGACTTCGCGGGTGAAGCGGACGCACCGGGTGCACATGATGCAGCGATCGGCGTAGAGGTAGACGTTTGGGCCGAGGTCCTTCTTCGGGTTCTTGACCTTGGTTTCTTCGAATCGGCTGACGCCCCGGCCGTACTTGTAGCTGTAGTCCTGCAGCCAGCACTCGCCGGCCTGGTCGCACACCGGGCAGTCGAGCGGGTGGTTGATGAGCAGGTATTCCATGACCGCCTTTTGGTTGGCGACGGCCTTGGGCGAGTCGGTGTAGACGACCATGCCGTCGTTGGCGGTGGTGTGGCAGGTGGGCATGAGCTTGCCGCCGGCCATGGGTTCGAGCTTGTTGTCGTTGCGGGGGTTGGGTGCCCAGACCTCGCCGAGGCAGATGCGGCAGTTGGCCGGGATGGAGAGGCCGTCGTGATAGCAATAGTGCGGCACGTCGACGCCGTTGGCTTTGGCGATCTGGAGGATCGTCTGGCCCGGGGTGAATTCGCACTGCACGCCGTTGACGGTGATGGTGGGCATGGAACTGCAAGAGTAGATCGGCTATCGCGGTCTGGCAGCCGAGAATGAGTCTCGGTTGAAGGTGGCGGGCTGCGGCGAAGACGCGTCCGATAGGGGCGGTCAGGGCGAGAATCGGCGTTGGGCGTCTGTAAATGGCTGGTGTGGGGTCCGGGGTCGGCGGGTGACCCGGTCGGGCGTTCGGCAACTGCGGACCGCGGCTCTGCTATACACCGGCATGTCGAAAGGCCTATCGCATTCGGTAGCTGTTCTTGTGGCGTTCACGGTTGGTGCTGTCGCTGCGTGTGCCCAGCCGTTCGGTTCGGCTCGCGAAGCGGGCGAGGCTGTGATCGCGGGTCTGAATCAGCTTGCCCCGCGGGCGAGCGGTGCCGGCTCGCCGGCGTTTGACCCGGCGTTGCAGATCGAGCCGGCGTGGTTCGCAGCGGCGTTTCTGGAGGCTGTGCCTCCGGCGCAGCTTGAAGGCACGGCGCGGCAGTTGGCGGCCGACGGCAGGTACGAGTTTGTCCGCGTGCTCGACGAGGGTGACGGCGGCAGCTGGTCGGCTGAGTACGCGCAGGGCGATGGTCGGTTGCAACTGAGTGTTTCCATCGATGGCGACGGGCTGATCGATGGGCTGTTTGTGCGGCCGATGCCGGCGGAGCTCGCGTCGCTGGAGGATTTTGCCGAGCGGGCTGCGTTGCTCGCGGATCGGTTCGCGATGGGCGTGTATCGGCTGGACGACGAAGGCGAGATCGCTGAGGTGCTGATCGAGCGCAGCGGCGATGAGCATCTGGCGATCGGTTCTTTGTTCAAGGTGTATGTGCTGGTGGCTGCGGCCGAGGCGATTGAGGCGGGCGAGCTTGCGTGGGATACGCCGATCGAGTTGCGCGAGCCTTGGCGATCTTCGCCGGATGATGGCATGTTCCGCACGCCGGACGGCGAGTCGCTGCCGCTGTCGGAGGTGGCCGAGCTGATGATCCGCATCAGCGACAACACCGCGACGGACCATCTGATGTACACGGTGGGTCGCGACAAGGTGGAGGACACGGTGCGGCGTTTGCACAGCGAGCCCGCGGCGACGCTGCCGTTCTTGACGACGCGGGAGATGTTCCGCATCAAGCTGGAGCCGGACCGTTCGGTGCCGGAGCGGTTCTCGGTTGCGGGCGAGGCTGAGCGTCGCGAAATGCTGGCTGCGGATGAAGGCAAGCGGATGGCTTTGCTGATGATCCCGGCGTGGGTTCGACCTCAATACATCGACACGATCGAGTGGTTTGTGTCACCGCGTGACGCTGCCGCGGTGATGGCTGAGGCGTGGCGGATGGGTGAGCGGCATCAGGAGGCGAAGCAGGCGATGACGCGCAACCCGGGGCTGCGGCTCGGCGACCGCTGGACCGCGGCGTACTACAAGGGCGGCTCGGAGATGGGCGTGCTGAATCTCACTTGGCTGCTCGAGCGCGACGACGGCGAGATGTTCGTCGTGACCGTGACGTGGAACGACACCAAGCAAGAGATCGACCGATCGGCGTTTGGATTGACGCAGGCGATGCTGGGGTTGGTCGAGGCTGCGGAGTAGGCGGGCGGGGCTATCCTCGCGGCATGGCAGACGCAAAGCCGAACAAACCCGCCAAACCCACCAAGTCAAGCAAATCCCGGCAGTTGCAGCGGCCCAAGGGCACGCGCGACGTCTATCCCGAGGACATGCTCCGCCATCGCTACATCGCGCAGGCGTGGCGCGATACGGCCATTCGGCACGGCTTCGACGAGATCGACGGGCCGACGTTCGAGGACAGCGAGCTGTACGCCGTGAAGAGCGGCGAGGGGATTCTGGGCGAGCTGTTTCAGGCGTTCAGCGGCAAAGATCCGAAAGACGTTGAGTTCATCAAAGAGCACGAGCGCGCGCAGTTGGCGTTGCGACCGGAGTTCACGCCGACGCTGGCGCGGATGTATGCCGCGCGGGCGAAGCAGCTGCCGAGCCCGACGAAGTGGTTCTGCGTGAGCAACTTCTTTCGTGCAGAGCGGCCGCAGCGGGGGAGGCTGCGGGAGTTTTGGCAGTGGAACTGTGACATTCTTGGTTGTGATTCAGACGGTTACGGCGAGACGATGGACGCAGACATGTTTGCGGTCGTTGTCGATCTTGCCGTTGGTGTAGGTCTGTCGCCGAATGTTGTTCGCCTGAACTATTCCGATCGACGTTGGGTGGCTGATTGCTTACAGCGCAGCGGTGTGTCGGAAGATGACATGTCTGCGGCGTTGCAGTTGCTGGACGCGAGGCTGAAGTTGGATGACGAAGTCTTTCGAGATCAGGCAAGTGCGATGCAGCTCGATATCGATAGCTTTGACGCGGCCGTGAAAGTTCGAGGCGAGCCGGACGGCTTCCTCGGTGCAAATAGTCAGTTCTTCACCGATGAGCTTGCCGATGCCATCGCATCGAGCGCCCACGACGGATGGGAACAGTACGAGTGGCACAGGTGGGATTCGTCAATCGTTCGTGGTCTCGCGTACTACACCGGCACTGTGTTCGAACTCATCGCTGACGGCGAGCGCGCCGTCGCGGGTGGCGGGCGGTATGACAATCTGATCGAGTTGTTTGGCGGGCCGCCGACGCCGGCGGTTGGCTTTGGCATGGGCGATGTCGTGCTGTCGCTATTGCTCGAGGACAAGGGCTTGATGCCGGACGGGCCGGCGTTGCTCGACGCACTGAGCAGGCCATCGGCATCGTTGCGGCCGGAAGCGTTCGTGGTCACGCCGGACGGTGAGCACGACGGCGATGTGCGCACGCTCGTGGCTGATCTTCGCCGCGGCATCGAGAGTGAGGCTTATCGCGAGCGTGACGACGCCAAGCCTTGGGATGCGGATCGGTACGCGGTTGACGCGGGCGGTGTGCCGCCGTTGCACGCACGGCAGTCGTACAAAGCCACGCGCAAGGTGCCCAAGCTCATGCAAGACGCGATCGGTCAGCACGCCAAGACGTTGGTGATCATCGAAAACGAAGAGCACGCGACGGTGCAGGATCTTGATCGCAAGGAGAAGCACGAGCGGGTGCTGCTTGCTGATGTTGGGCGGAAGGTCGCGGAGATTGTGGCCCAGTCGTGATGCTCCCCCGTGTTGGGGGAGCTGTCAGCGAAGCTGACTGAGGGGGAGAGAAGGCCGATCGCAGCCCCCTCCGACCTCACTCGCTTCGGCTCGCTCGGCCACCTCCCCCGTTGCTACGGGGGAGGATCACTCTTGGCGTGGGGTGGCACGTGTGCTTCGATTCATCGCAATGACCGCTGATCGGGCCATCCTGCATGTCGACATGGACGCGTTCTTCGCGTCGGTTGAGCAGCTCGATGATCCGGAGCTGCGCGGCAAGCCGGTGCTGGTGGGTGGCAGCGGGCGGCGGGGCGTTGTCGCAGCAGCCAGCTACGAGTCGCGGGCGTTCGGTTGTCGATCGGCGATGCCGACCGCGGTTGCGCTGCGGCTGTGTCCGCACGCGGTCGTGGTGCGCGGCAGGTTCGAGCGGTACCGCGAGCTGAGCGATCGCGTGTTCGAGGTGCTGGAGAGCTTCACGCCGGTGGTCGAGCCGTTGTCGATCGACGAGGCGTTTCTTGATGTCACGGGTTCGGTGCGTTTGCTCGGCGAGCCGGTCGAGATGGCGCGGGCGATCCGCGAGAAGATCAAATCGGAGACTGGTCTGACGGCGTCGGTTGGTG
>JBCCQU010000089.1:0-7970 GCA_039208875.1 Planctomycetota bacterium | reverse complement strand
GGCCGAGGTCGAGGCCAGCGGATCGACCGCGGGGAAGATGCCCTTCTCGGCGATGCCACGCGCGAGCACGACGAAGGCATCGAGGTGGGCGAAGGCCGTGGCCGGGGCCGGGTCGGTCAGGTCGTCAGCCGGCACATAGATGGCCTGCACCGACGTAATAGCGCCCTTGCTGGTCGACGTGATCCGCTCTTGCAGTTCGCCCATCTCGGTCGAGAGCGTCGGCTGATAACCCACCGCCGACGGCATGCGGCCCAGCAGAGCCGACACTTCCGAACCCGCCTGCGTGAAGCGGAAGATGTTGTCGACGAAGATCATCGTCTCCTTACCGGAGGCGTCGCGGAATTCCTCAGCCATCGACAGGCCGGAGAGTGCAACGCGGAGACGGGCTCCGGGGGGCTCGTTCATCTGGCCGAAGACCATGGCCACCTTGTCGATGACGTGCGCGGTCTCGCCCTTCTCGTCGGTGTACTCAGCCTCTTGCATTTCGAGCCAGAGGTCGTTGCCCTCGCGGGTGCGCTCACCGACGCCGCAGAACACGGAGTAGCCGCCGAACTCGCGGGCGACGCGGGCGATCATCTCCTGGATGATGACCGTCTTGCCGACGCCTGCGCCGCCGAACAGGCCGATCTTGCCACCACGCACGAACGGGCAGAGCAGGTCGATGACCTTGATGCCGGTCGCGAGGACTTCGGTCCGCGGGTTGAGCTGATCGAACTCCGGCGGAGCCTTGTGGATCGGTCGACGGGCGACGCCTTCGGGTGCCGCCTTGTTGTCGATGGGATCGCCCAGCAGGTTGAACACGCGGCCCAGCACGGGCTCGCCGACGGGCACGGAAACCGGGGCACCGGTGTCGGTGCAGGAGAGGCCTCGCTTGAGACCGTCGGTCGAGCCGAGGGCAACGGCCCGCACGCGTCCGCCGCCGAGGTGCTGCTGAACTTCGCCGAAGAGAGTCTTCTTGCCGTCGTCGCCGTCGATCTCAGCCGTGATGGCGTTGTAGATCTCGGGGAGCTGGTCGTCTGGGAACTCCGCGTCGAAGGTGGAGCCGATGACTTGCGAGATAGTGCCGGTTGCCATGGTCGTGTTCCCAATCGAAGTCGCGCAGGCCGATGATCAGCCCGGCGGGATGCGGCGGAAGACTCGGTCGGATCGGCGGGAAGCCGAACCGGAAGCGATGCTAGCGAGGGAGAGGGGCCGCGGCCATTCCGAGCGGGGTTCAGCTATGCTCATTTCACCGGGGCGGGAGGCTCCGTCGGGCCCATTCCCGGCCTGCTGAGGGAGACAAATCATGCCGATCGCAAGCCATTTCAGTCGCCAACTGTGCCTGAGCAGCCTCGTGCTCGCAGCAGCCGTGGGGCCGGCGACGACCGCCATTGCCCAGACCGCCTTCCTCGAGATCACCGCCGGGCAGACGGACGGCTGGAACACCCCGGCCTTCGACATCGAGGTCTTCCCCGGCAACACGCTGCGGATCACATCCTTCCGCTTCGAGCTGGGCAGCTCGAGCTTCAACTTCGACGAGGTGTACGAAGAGTTCGAGTCGTTCATCGGTGGTAACGGCAATGAGACCGCCACGCTGATCGAGGGGGATCGCGAGCAGAACGAAGCCCGCACCACAGCGTTTGAGTACGAATTCGACGGCTTCGACCTGGACGAACGCTTCACGACCGAGGCCGACGTCGACCGCACCAGTGGCGACAGCATCGAAGACGCCCGGGAAATCTTCTTCAATAACGGAAGCGCCCCCAACGCAATCGCCACCGTCGGCTTCAGCAACGGCAGATCCGCGTCGCTCGTCCTGCCCGATGGCCTGTTCGGACAGTCCCGATACTTCTACATCGTGGCTGTTCCGGGCCCGTCGTCCGCGACCCTCGTCGCTATTGGCGGCTTGGTGCTGACGCGTCGCCGTCGCTGAGGCGTCGGTTACGCGGCTGCGCTCAGGTCCGGGAGATCGGCGTTTTCGAGCCAATCGGGTGTCTCGACAAACTCGAGCCCGATGTACGTCATGCCGCTGAAATCGTCCCGCATGCGGGTGACGGCAAGCAACCTCGCCGGCTTGGTCCGCTTGGGCGTGTTCAGAAGCAGCAGCACAGCCTGCCCGGCCTGCCAGTCGAGTTGCTTTGCCCGCTGCGTTTCGAGCTTGAATGCGACGCCGCCCTCGCTGAAGTCGGTTGTTCGGACATCGATCGGCGTATCGCCCACAGACTGTGATTCCGGGTCAACGAAGAACGTCGTGACCGCGGCGTCGTATGCACGTCGATGAAACGCGCGACGCTCGGCGGCCGACGCCGTCGGATCCCAAGTGGCAGCTTCGGTCGCGTCTCGTTTCTTGCCGATTCCAAACATAAAACCTCCGCGATGCTCGCGTGTCGTATTGGCATGTCGGCTTTCTGCGGTCGGCTCCGCAGTCACATCGCCGATCGCAGCCGCACCATCGCTGGACCGGGGCGGCCAGTCGCGACAAACCGCCCAGTCGGCGCAGCTCCATCGGGCAGGCCCCGTCCGAGTCAGGCTCATCGCTGCTGGCTCTGCGACTTCCGCTTAGTCGCGCCAACGGGCCAAGGTCCGAGTACCATCGCCGACACCAACTCAATCACCAACCGCGTCGGAGCCCACCCTTGAAGATCCACGAATATCAAGCCCGCGACCTGCTCAGTGCCTTCGGCGTTCCGGTGCCCTCAGCCCAGGTCATCGAGTCGGCCGATGCAGCCGTTCAGGCGTACAACGACGTCACATCCGCTGCTGGGACCGATCTCGCGGTGGTCAAGGCGCAGGTGCATGCCGGCGGCCGGGGCAAGGCGGGCTTCGTCAAGCTCGTGAAGAACGCAGAAGACGCTGAGGCCGCAGCCAAGTTCATGCTTAGCAACAAGATGGTCAGCGTGCAGACCGGGCCGGACGGCCTCGAAGTCAAGAAGCTGCTGATCGCGGCGGGCGTCGACATCGAGCACGAGTACTACCTGGCCATCACGACCGATCGCGGCAGCCGTCGCAACGTGCTCATCGCGTCGGCTGAGGGCGGCGTCGAGATCGAGCAAGTCGCCGAAACCAACCCCGACGCCATCATCAAGGTGCCCTTGCATCCGCTCGCCGGGCTCGAAGCCCACGTTGCGCGCAGCGTCGCGTTCAAGCTCGGCCTCAAGGGCAAGCTCGTCGGGCAAGCTGTGAAGATCATGACATCGCTCGCCAAGCTCTACCAGGCCAAAGACTGTGCGCTCGCAGAGATCAATCCGCTCATCCTCACACCGGCGAGCGAGGAGCATCCCGACGGCCAGTTGCTAGCGATTGATGCTAAGTTCAACTTCGACGACAACGCAACGTTCCGCCACAAGGACATCCAGGCACTCGCCGACGAGGATGACGAGAATCCGGCTGAGGCGCGGGCCGAGAAGTTCGGCCTCAGCTACATCCCGCTCGACGGCAACATCGGCTGCCTCGTGAACGGTGCCGGCCTTGCCATGTCGACCATGGACATCATCAAGCTCCACGGCGGCGAGCCGGCCAACTTCCTCGACGTAGGCGGCTCGGCCACCGAGGAAGCTGTCACCGAGGCCTTCAGCATCATCCTGTCCGACGAGCAGGTGAAGGGCGTCCTCGTCAACATCTTCGGCGGCATCATGGACTGCGCGGTCATCGCGCAGGGCATCGTCAACGCGGCCAACGGCTTCAAGAATCCGGACGGCAGCATCGGCTTCAATGTGCCGTTGGTGGTCAGGCTCGAGGGCAACAACGTCGAGAAGGGCCGAAGCCTGCTTGAGGCCGCAAGCGCCAACCTCCCGACGCTGCAAGCCGCGACGGACCTCACGGACGCTGCCAGCAAGGTCGCAGCCGCCGTCGCGTAACGACCCGGGCAAACTCCCCGCTTCTTCCGCAGCAAGGCGTCTGTAAATGCTGCGGCGATAGCTCGCTGCTCCGTGTAACAACGGCCAAATCTGAGCGGGCAGCCCGCGCAAACTCTTGAAGCCAGCCCGGCCATTGCTACATTTTGTCCCGTCCCGAGAAGCACTTCGCATTTGGCGAAGGGTCGCTTGCTCGGCAGAAAGGCGTGGGGCTCGATGCGCAATCATCGCGATTGGCGGCCGCAGGTAACGCGTGGCGATCGCTGCGGCTTCACGCTTATCGAACTCCTTGTGGTCATCGCAATCATCGCGCTGCTGATCGGCCTGCTGCTGCCGGCCCTCGGTTCGGCACGCGAGGCGGCACGCCGCGTGGTGTGTCTCGCCAACGTGCGCACGCTGTCGCAGGGCATGGCTGCGTATACGCTCGACAACTCGCTCGGCGTCTACATGCCGACGCTCGGCAGCGGCAATGACGACGTCGCGTATCTCTTCCCCGATTACATCGACGCCTACGAGGCGACCATCTGCCCATCGACGGAGAATTTTGTCGATCCGCAAGCGCTGTTCAGTCCCAACATGCTGCCGCCCTTCGGCAACTTTGCCGAGCGTGCTGCACTCCTTGCGTACGCCGAGATTCACAACCGCGAAGTGCTGCTGCACCTCACGACGCTTGCCATCGATCGCGAGGACGACGGCACGAATCCACGTAACGATTTCGGAGGCGGGCACAGCTACGAGATCGATGCCTGGTTCGATGAAGGCATCTACCCGAAGCTCGGGCCGGTGCCGGGCGGGCTCAATCGCAACCGTCAGCGTGGCTGGTTCGACACGTTCGACAGCGCGATTCTTCTCAACCGCTTCACAACGGCGGAAGGCCCGCAGCGCATCAAGAGCGTGCAGAGCGTCGCGTTCCCGTCGATCAACCGGATCATCGGCGACGGGGACAGCGGCAACGACACAGCCAACGGCTCGTTCAACAACTACCCCGATGAGTCGGATTACCACGGCGAGGAAGGCCTCAACGCCGGCTTCTGCGATGGCAGCGGCCGATGGGTGCCCCGCCGCGAGGTCATCCAGGTCTATCTCGATTCGGGGCGCGATCCGCGCACCAGCCAATGGCGCAACGAGCCCGGGCTTCGGTTCACCGCCAACGAGACCATCAACGGCCTCGACGGCGTCCGGTCCACGGTCCGCTGGTTCTTCGAGGAGTAGCAGTCGGCCGACCGCGGCCAACGGAAAGGGAGATTGAGTATGCGTTCCTTACTGCAGAGTTCACTCGCGACCGCGGCATTGCTCGCAGCGGCGAGCACGGCCACCGCACAGCAAACCGAGATCACGTTCACCTTCGGCGGGTTCGCAAATCCGCAGAATGGACAGATCATTGTCCCGTTCGATTTCATCCGTCAGGGCGAGACGCTGACCATTGATTCGCCGCCATCAGCCGGCACGCTCATCGCCGCCGATGCGTACGAGATCAGCTTCGAGCCGGTCTTCGGTCAGACGACCGGCGGCGTCGGCGCTCTCAACCCACTCGGCGCCTTCGGCCTGCCGCTGCCGCTGCGTCCGGTGCTGCCGCTCTTCGGCAACTTCATTCCCGATGCTGTGGAACGCCTCTTTGATGGCCAGTTCCGCAACCCCACCGGCCAACTCGGGTCCGACCTCGGCACGCGTGAGGTCAACTTCTCAGGCCAGGGCTTCATCCCGTTCAACTTCAGCTTCGCCTACGGCGGACGCGTCAACGAAGACGGCTCGTTCACCTTCCGTGTCACCGATGTCGACCTCACCGACACCACGACCGGCCAGCCCGCCGGCGAGATCGGCCTCTTCAACAACGTCGTCGGCTTCAGCTATCCCAACATCCCCGAGCTCAACCTCAACTTCGCCGTCACGCCGCCGCTGAACGATCCCAACCTCGACTTCCGCGGCGACCTCGCACCCTCGACACGCGTCACCGTCCGGGCCATCACCGTGCCCGATACACGCGGCGCCGGCGAGCAGACCGAGTGGCGATTCGATAACAGCAACCTCGACGCTGCCTATGGCCCGGCGCTCCTCACCGAGCTCGATAACCCCGCCTTCCTTTCTACGCCGGCCGGCCAAGAAGGCCTTTTCGGCAACCCTGTCCTGCTCTCCATCAACGAAGAGCCCGACCCTAATTCGTCCGATCCCAACGACGACCGCGACATCGCACTGCCTAACGCAACCGGCGGCCTCACCGCATCGCTCGATGACTACGGCCTCGCCAGCGCCTTCGGCGTCCCCGCGATCAACGGCGTCGATCCAACCGTGTACAAGACCGCGCCGACCGATGACCCCAACGAGTTCACGATCGACACCGCACGCGGCATCGGCCTCCTCCTGTATCCGACGACCGCGACCGACTACCGCCTCACCGGGTCAGACTTCGACGTCTTCAACTCGCAACGCAACATCCAGGAATACACCATGGTGTGGGATATCTACATCCCGCAGAGCACCTGGGATCGTCAGTTCCCGTTCGGCTTCTTCAACGACTCGGTCACGAACAACGCCAGCGGCTTCGACCCACCGATCATCGACGCTGCCGACTTCATCATCAGCCGCGATCCGTTCGGCGGCACCATCTTCGGCAACGGCGTGCTGATCGGCACCGCACCCAGCAACGTCAACGGCAAGCTCGTTGATCCGGGCACAACCGACTTCGGCCCCGACCGCTGGATGCGCATCGCCATCGTCGTCGATGACGAGTTCGAGCGCAACGCAAGCATCTACATCAACGGCAACCTCATCACCACGCTCGCCTACTCCGAGCCGCTGCTGAACCGCGTCGATCCGCTCGATCCGGTTTGGTCGCGCTTCGCGGGTGACCAAACCCCGATCACGCCTATCGATCCCGCGGTGTGGTCGCAGTGGGGCGGCATCCCCAACCCGTGGGTCGATTTCCAGAACCACGGCGCCGACGGCGAGCCGATCGATACCGATTTGCGGTATCAGCTCTTCAGCCAGTTCTGCGTCTTCTGCGAGCCCGGCGGCCGCGCGGGCGAGGCCTACGTCGCCAACTTCCTGTTTGCCGAGCGCCTGTTCTCCGATACCGAATTGGCAACCCTCGGCGGCCCCAACGCTGCCGGCATCAGCTTCTGCCGTGTCGACTACAACCAGTCGGGTGACATCGACGCAGCCGACACCAACACCTATCTCAACTTGCTCAACACCAACGACGACGCTGCCGACCTGAACGGCGACGACGAGAGCAACTACTTCGATGTCATCCGCTTCCTCGACGCCTGCTGACACGGGCATCACACCGATATCCTCAGCGGGCATGGCACAATCGCCGTGCCCGCTTTTCATTTTGCATCGCACCGGAGGTGTTCATGCTGCCAAGCTCCGATCGGCCCGTGCGCATCATGCTTGCGTTTCTCGTGCTGCTCGTGTTCCAGTTGCAAGCGTTCGCACAGCAACAGCTCGAGCTGCCCAGCATAGATAAGCATGTCGAGATCCTTGCCGACGACCGCGGCGTGCCCGTTGTGCGCGCGCAAACCTACGACGATGCCGTCGCAGCGCTCGGCTTCCTGCATGGACGCGATCGCTTCTTCCAGATGGATGCCATGCGTCGGCTCGGATCGGGCAGACTCGCCGAATTGCTCGGCTCGAGTCAGATCGGCCGCGACGAGGAAATCCGGCGTCAGCAGGTCGGCGAGGCTGCGCGCACAGCCCTCGACCTCTTACAGCCGGACAACCGCGCAGCGTTGCGCCGCTACGTCGCCGGAGTGAACGCCGGCCTTGCGTCGCTGCCGGTCTTGCCACCCGAGTATCTCATCCTCGGCTCTCGCCCCGAGCCATGGACCGAGCTCGACGCCATGCACGTCACCGTCGCGTTGATGCGCATGCTGAGCGACATGCAAGACCGCGAGCAGATCGAGACCGAGATCTTTAGCAGCTTGGATCCGCAGATCGTGGCATTGCTCGACCCTGCTCGCACGAGCCTCGATGCCGAGATTCCGGTCCAAGCCGACTGGTGGCTCGATGAACGCCTGCAAAGTTCACTCCCTGCGTTGCCCGGTCCCGATGTTGTTGACTTTCGCGATGACGACACGCCGCGCAAAGAGCTGTACCGCGTGCTGGGCCGGCGCGCACCGCTCGACGATTGGCCAGAGC
>JBCCQU010000088.1:0-8029 GCA_039208875.1 Planctomycetota bacterium | reverse complement strand
GCCCGGCTCGCGGAGGTGTACGTGCGGGTCGATGAGGCCCGGCGTCACGAGGCAGCCCTCGGCGTCGATGACTTCGTCAGCCGCGCTGCGGTCGAGCTTGGGACCGATATCGACGATCTTGCCGTCCGCGATGGCGACGTCGGCGATTTCATCTCGGCCCGATTCTGGGTCGATCACCCGGCCTCCCACAATCAGCAACGAAGATCCGGATCCAGCGTCGCGGTCGGCGTTTGTCATGCGTTCACGATACCGCAGTCGGCGGCGGGCGAGCCCCGGCAGCGGCGGTTGTCTATCCTGTGATTCACCACGGGGCGTAGCGCAGCTTGGTTAGCGCGCTTGACTGGGGGTCAAGAGGTCGGGAGTTCGAATCTCCCCGCCCCGATTGAACGAGCCGGTGCCGCAGGGTGCCGGCTTGTTGTTTGTACGGGTCGTTTGATTGCAGCGCGTGGCACTCGACGCTGCCGATTCACGCAAATCAGCTTGGAGTCCGGCGTGCGGATAGTACGCTTGGGCGTTGTTCGCTGTTTGCCATTCGAGTGGCTCACAGGGCAGACGCGGTTGATCGAGCTAGTGGAGACGGGATGCGACGCTTTGCTTTATTCACATACTTGGTGATGGCTGTTATTGCTGCCGTGTGCACGCTCGGCGGGACAGCGACCGGGCAGAATCCGTGCACCTTCGAGTACATCGATCTGAAGGTCACGCCCGCGAGACTGCCGGATGTTGTCGCAGCACGCACGGATCGGCTGAATCGCGCGACATCGCAGCTGAGCTCCGTCGATTTCTATATCGGCGGCTTTCAGGCGTTCGACGAACTGCCGTTCGGCATGCAACCGTACTTCGGCGGCGAGGCTGTGTATCGCGTTCTGATCACGCGGCCCACGCTTGTCACCATGCGTGACAAAACCAACTACAACACCGACGCGCGCTTTAACGCGTTTGTGCTGAGCAACCCGCTCATCGTGCCGTCGGAAAGCTGCACAGGCGTGTCGCGAGACCGGGTGTACACGCTGGGCGGCGACAACGAAGGCACGACGCGAACGTTCGAGCCGGGCGAGTATCTCATCGTGATCGATGGCACCGGCCCGGAACTGCGGCTCGCAACCTTCGATATCGAACTCGACTTTGCGTATCCCGCCGTGCCCGACTCGACATATCTCGGTGTGCTCGATGATGTGAGTTTTATCGACGCGAGGCAGAGCCCGTCGGCCGTTGACGTCGCGACGTGGTACACAGGGCGGAGCATGGTCGGCGATCTCCGGGGCACGACCAACGGCGAGCAATTCGCTCCGGGTCTTTCGCAGGTGTTTGGCCAACCGGGGCGGATCAACTTCGCGGTATACGCCGGCGATGCAGCGTTCGACGAAGGCTTCGGTGTGACGCCGAGGACGCCGAATGCGGGCGGGCCGTTCCGCTTATCGCTCACCGACGGCGTCGAAGAAGTTGCCTCGGTCACCGGCACACTCGCGCCGGGCGAGTTGCGTTTCTACGAGTACGTCACCCGCCGCGGCCTGTCTGACCCGGTACGCGCCGGTCCATCGAATGAGCCGGTGCGGATCTCCGCAAGCGGTACGAACTCTCCTGCTGGCGAAGAACCGGGCGACATCGTTGTTTTCAATCGCTTCGGTTCGCCGGTCAGAAGCACGCTCGGCGGTAATGGTGAGCTGTCGCTGTTTCTCGCGCCGGGCCTGTATCACGCCGCAGCGAGCACAGCCATCAGAGAGATCAATCCCGAGGATTCGCTCACACACATCGTGTCGTTCAACAGCGTGTCGGATACCGCCGACGTCAACATCACTGTGAACGGTGTGACCAAGACCGCGACCAAGACGTATCAACCCGGCCAGAGTCGCGAGTTGCCCGCGGTGTTTGCCGATATCGTCGTCGAGCCCGGCTCTGCGTTCGAGTTCGGCCGACGGTACAGGTCGGATGATCCGTTCTCGATCAGCACCGCCGGCACCCCGTTCGATACCAAAATGGCGCTGCTCGATGACGTCGGCAACGTCGTCCTCGAAAACGACGATGCGAACATCTTCGACAACAGCAGCCTGCTCGCTGACCTCGAACTCGAACCCGGGCAATACTTCGTGCAGGTCGCGCCGTTTGATGCCGACTTCCCCGGCACGGTGTTCGAAGTCGAACGCGGCAGCTTCACCCCGAGTGACCCGACGTTCAGTCTTTCGGTCGGCGATCAGTTCGTGCTCGGCGGGCTCCCGCTCGATCCACCGCTCAACCTCGGCGGTGCACCCGGCCCGGGGTACGCCCGATTCTTCGTGCAACCCGAGCCCAAAGCCCGTTTCAACGCGGTTGCGGATACGAGCCAGTTCACGAACATCCGTGTTGTTGATACGAGCGGGCCGCGCGAGTTCGGCACAACGCCGCTCGGCCTCCGCGTGCAACTCATCGACGGCAACGGCTTCGAGATCGACACGATAACAACAAAGGCGGCTCTGCCGATCGACGAGGCATCGTTCAGCAACCTTGCGCTCACCTCGGGGCAGTACTTCGTCGTCGTCAACACCATTGGCCATAGCGCGAGGCTCAACGATGACACCTTTGCGCACGGCACGGAAACACTCCCGGCCCTGTGCGGCGAGCCGCATAGCTTCGACCTCATCATCAACGGCAAGGTTAAATCTATCGCCATCGAGCCGTGCCGCGTCGCGTACTTCCCGTTCTTCGTCACGCCCCAAGCGTTCGGTCATCTCGGCGTCGTCGCTCCGCCGGGCGAGACGTTCAGTCTCTCAGCGGCCGGCGACGGTTTCGATACCGATATCGCAGCGTGGAACCTCGAGACTGGTTGGGTCGACGCAATCGGCGCGGGCTCGGTGTCAACCTTCACACCCAGCGCTGGCTTGACCGACGGCGAGTATCTGTTTGCAGTGACTTCTGACGCGACATTCCGAGACGACTTCATCATCGATGGCGAGCCGAGCCCGGCCGGCGGTGATGCAGTTCTCGCGGTCAACGGTTCCGTTCGTCGCGTCGCCACCGTCTTCGCGGGCGATGCCCTTCGCCCCCCGACGCCAGTATTTCTGCGATTTACTGTCGCAACCACGGGCCGCACCGATGGCGACTACAACCTATCCGGCGACTCAAACTACTTCGACCTTGTGCGGCACCTTGATCTGATCGCTGAAAGTTCCACAGCGGCCGACGTCGCGCCGCCGTTCGGCACTGTCAACGAGGCCGACGTGCTGGAAACCGTGCAACGAATCGAAGCCAACTAGCCTTCGAGTTACGGCCTGATCGCACGCGAATCTTTGCCGGTATCGATCTGATCCAGCAGGTCACGCACCGCAGCTTCGAGTTGCGGATCGCGCCCCGCAGCCTCGCTACCTGGGGTCTGCGCGACGGCTACATCCGGCTCGGCTCCGTGCACGTCCATGTCGCGGCCGTCGGGCAAGTACCAGCCGCGGAATGGCCGACGGATGAAGGTGCCGTCGATGAGCCGGAAGCCGCCGGTCGAGATGACGCCGCCGAAGGTCTTGGTGCCGACGAGTCTGCCGCGGCCGGACGTCTTGATCGAGTGCGAGAAAATCTCCGCATTCGAGAACGAGTTCTGGTTCATCAGCACGTTGATCGGTCGCGTCCAGCCGTAGATCAGGCGGCGGTCGCGCGGGTAATCATCCGGCTGTACATCGGCGGGATTGGCTCCGCGTGGAATCGTGTACGCGTGCCGCGGCGCGGTGAGGCTTGCGAGGAGGATATCGGTTGTGAATCCGCCGCCGTTATCGCGGACGTCGATCACGAGGCCCTCGCGTCCCTTGGCTGCCGCGTAAAGGTCGCGCTCGAAGTCGCGCACACTCGGCAGGCTCATGCCGCGGATGTGGAGGTAGCCGAGTCGGCCCCCGCTGAGCCGTGCGACCTCGTCGCGGCGTTGCAACACCTCGTCGCGGTAGCGCAGGTTGTTCTCGGTGCCGTAGCTGTGCGGCGTCACGAGCACGAAGGCTTCCGATCCATCGCGTGTGATCGTCAGCAGCGTCTCGTCGCCGGAGGTCGACGTCATCGCAGCGTTGAAGTCTCGAAGGAAGCTATTGCGCGATAGCGGCTGGCCATTGATCGCGGTGATGACATCGCCCGTGAGGAGGCCGGCTTCGTCCTTGGCGCTCGGTCCGTCGTCGAGCACGCGGGTGACGCGATAGCCGACACCGTCCGGTTCGATGTCGATGCCGAGATAGCCGGTGGCGGCGCCGGTCGTGGAGAAGCCGCCGCCGCCGCTGATGCCGGTATGGCTGCCGTCGACCTCGCCGAGCAGCATGCGGAACACCGCGTTGAACTCGGTGCTGGTGCGCGCACGCTCAGCCAATGTGAGATAACGCGAGGTCAACGCATCCCAGTCGAGACCCTTCATGTTGTAAAAGGTTTCGCCGAACGTTCGTGCGCCCTCGAGGAACTTCTGCCGTTGCTCAGCCCGGCGTGAAATGCGGACCTCGGCCGAGATCGGATACGTCTCGCGGCTGCTGCCGGTCGGCGATGCGGTCTTGACCTGGCCGCTCTGCACAAAGGTGATCGCCTTGCCGTTGAGCGATGGCGTGACGTCGGACGTCGAGCCAGACTGCACGGTCTTGCGGTCCGAGCCGTCGTACTTCACGGAGTAGAGCCGGGCGTCGCCGTCCCACGATGAACTGAAGACGATGCGGTCGCCGCCGGGCGTGAGTGCAAGATTGCCTTCGGAGCCCGACAGCGTGGTGATGCGTCGCACGCGCAGCCACGCATCGTCCGCGTCGAACTCAAACGGCTCGACTTCATCCCGGTCTTCATCCGTCTTGTCGAGCGGCTTGCGCTTGCCCGCAGCCTTCGACGCCTCGTCGAAGTACTCCGCCAACTCGTAATCGGTCATGTCTTCAAGGGCTGCATCGAGGTAGATCCGGTGTACGTCGTAGTTCCAGTTCTCGCCGGCACGGTCCGACAGGAACACCAGCACTTTGCCATCGGCGCTGACGCGCGGCGACGTATCGATGTCAGGGTGCCGCGTGAGGTTGGTCGCGGTCTCTATCCCGCCACCGAGCACGTCGAGCAGCCAGATGTCGCTGTTGTAATCGAGGTCCTGGCGTTCATACACGATGTGTCGCGAGTCGGCGAGCCACTGCACATCGGGCTCGTCCCAGCCTTCGAAGACGGTCGTCGTTTCGCCGCTATCGAGATCGAGAAGCATGAGATCGCCGAGACCCCGCACGAACAACAGCGACGAGCCATCGGGTGACGGCGTCGGGCTGTGATCCCACGTTGTACCTTCGACGACAGGGCTGATCTCGAACGTCAGCGCATCGGCCCAGCGCTTGCCGTGATCGATCGGCTTTGGCTTGTCCTCGTCGCTCTCGCCGTCGTCGTCCGCTTCGTCGGTCGCGTCCTCGTCGTCCGTGCCTTCCGTGGCTTCTGCGTCGGCAGTTGTTTCCTTATCGCCTGTGTCGTCAGCGTTCTCGTCGCTCTCATCCTTGCTTTCGTCTTCCTCGTCCGGCTCAAAGCCCGCGAGGTCCTCCCGCGTCAGTCCGACGCTCGCTGCGTGAATCGATCCGAGCGACTGCTCGTCGTCCGACGCGAAGTACAGCACGGCGCCGTCCGGCGACCAGACAAGGTCATGCTCTCGTGCTGGCGTCGTCGTGATGCGGCGTGTCGGCTGATCGTCCGCTGTCGCGCGCAGCCAGATCTCGCCCCGCGAAGCGATCGCCACGACATCGCCGGACGGATGCCACGCCATCTCGCTCGCACTCGATGACACGTTGATCACGTTCTGATCCGGCACATCATCATCGGCCGACGCGGTGATCTGCACCGCACGCGGCTGCGCGCTCGCTGCGGTGAGATCGAGCGTGTACAGCGTGTCCCACACGACAAACGCAGCGGTCGAGCCATCAGCGCTCACGGTAAAGCTCTGCACGCCGTGGCCGATCGAAACCTCGTCGCCGGGCGCAAAGCGGGTGAGTTGTGTGACCGCACCCGCGTCGGCATCGGTCGCGCCGGCTCGCAGCTTGTACACGTTGTTCTGACCGTCGCGGCTCGACACGAACGCAACCGAGCCGTCAGCCAGTTCATACGCCGCGTAGTCGCTCGCGTTGTGCGTTGTCAGCTGGGTGAAGTTGCCAGCTTCGTCCATGCTGAAGATGTCCGTCGAAGCCGGGCCTTGGTAGGTGGGCCTCGTGTTCAGCATGCGGCCGCGCGTGAACAGCACGCCACCATCTCGCATCGGCGTCGGCATCAAGCCGAAGGCATCGGTCACGCGCTCGATCGTGCTGCCGTCGAGCGGGGCCGTGTACATGCGCTCGTGACGGAAGACACTCGGCTCCACGCGACCGCTGAACAAAACGCCTTCGCCGTCGCGCGTGAAAGCGCTCAGCGCTTGGCTCCGGTCCCACTCCGTGATGCGGCGGACCTCGCCCGCGATCAGTGCCGGCGGCTCACCCGAGAGTTCGACGCTGTACAGATTGCGCGCACCGTCGCGGTTTGATTCGAACACGAGCGATGAGCCATCGGGGCTGAACGCGCTCCGTTGCTCGTCCGCTGGATGGCTCGTCAGCCGATTCGCGACGCCGCCATCGCTCGCGACAGCCCAGATATCGCCAGCCCAGGTGAACGCGATGATCGAGCCATCGGCGCTCAGCGCCGGCTCGCGCGGGAGATCAACATCGCCGGCGTGAACCGACGCACAAAGGCTGAACACACCGCCGGCCAGGGCAATCCATCGTGATGCTGTCATCTGCAAGATCCTCCGTCGAAGGCTTGCACGACGATAGCAGGTCACGGCGGATGGCTGCGAAGTCGGCCGTTACGTGATGCGGCGATGCCGACGCATCATCAGCGGAAAACCGCCGAGGGCGATCGCTGCCGTTGCCGGTGCCGGGACGGCGACGAAGTTGCCGGATGTCACGTAGCTCGCGACGTCTTGGCCGACTTCTTGCCCGATGAGGTCGTCAAAGTCGAAGTGGATCCCGAGGTACACGCGGCTGCGTCCATTTTCAGCCATGGCCTCGCTGAACGAATCGAACGAGCGCGTGGCGTCGGTCAGCGCTAGGCCGTACTCCGCCTGCAACTGTGGATCGGCGAGCAGCAGTACAAGCTCCTCGGATGTGAGCTCAAACGAGATGTCATCGGTGCCGTAGAACTCCATCAGCGTACCGAAGACGGCCCCGCCAAACGTGGCGTGCCCGGAGACGTACGTCGGGAACTGCGGCGTGAAGCCGATGACATCACCTTCCCCATCGGGTGCGCCGAGCGCCGTCCAACTCGCGTCGCCCTCGGTCAGCGGATTGCCATCGATATCGCCATCGTGAATCGCGGTGACGGGTCGCCAAAGCTCGTACTCGAACTTGCTGTCCCACGCGACGATCCCCGCGTCGGCCATCGCGACAGAAGCCTGCGCAAAGAGCGCTGCGTTCTCGGCTGCTGTGTTGCCCTCTTGCTGCGCGACGGTCGTGAGCACGTTGTTGTAGAGCGTGAGCGGCGTACCCATGCCCTCGACGTCGTAAGCCCAGAACAAACCGGCCTCAGTCTGGTCAGCGGTGCGCGCCATGCTGTCGACCGAGCCGAGTTGCTTCACCTCGTTGTACGAAGCTGCATACTCAGCGCTGTCGATCGCGGGCATCGCTGATGGGAAGTGCGCGTCGGTTGACGTGATCATGAAAGGGTCGACTTGCCCCCAGCCCGGTCCCCACACGGGCACGTCGGGATTGAGCGGGTCGGGCTGAAAAGAACCGATCGCATCGACGTAGGTGTAGCTGACGTCCGCGTTCCAGCCGTCGTTCGCACGCTTGGCAACGATGGTGTTGCCGATCTGCGCTCCAAGCTGCACGCCGCTTGTGATCGCACCGGCGCTATAGCCGGAGATACTTGATGCGTAGAACGAATCGAGCGATGCCTGCTGGTCGCTGTAGAGCTGGCTGAGCACGGTGTACGCGCCATGAATCGCTGCGACTTCAGCCGTCTCGTCGGTCGTTGTGTTGACAAAATCGAGGCCGTACTTGTAGAAGGTCTTATTGACATCGCTTCCGTTGGCCGCAGCGAATGCGTCATAGATCGCCAGGTTCATCAT
>JBCCQU010000087.1:0-8097 GCA_039208875.1 Planctomycetota bacterium | reverse complement strand
CAAAGCCTCACGGAACTTATACTCTTCAACGGCTTTGCCTATTTTCTCAGGATAAGCAGCCAATGCATCAATCAACGCCTGATCGTCTTCGGTCAGGTTGTCGTTGAGTGGCGGCACTACTCCCCCATAGTATTTATGGGCAACGGCCCGAATGACGATCTGTGGGCGTACGTCAACAAGGATCGCACGCTGCTGGTGATCGCGGACGTCGACGAGACGGAGACGGATCCGCGGCTGACGATTCTGACGCGTGCGGCCAACAACTCGCAGCCGGCGCAGGCGAGCGGCGTGTATGAGCTGGCGTTCGGCTTCGACCGCGACTACGTGGACAGCGGCAACAGCGAAGAGACCTATGCCGACTTTGGCTCGCTGACTGTCAACGGCGACGGCACAGCAGTCTTCAACTCGCCGCGGGTCGGTTCGGTGGGTGGCACATTCACGACGACGGCAAACGTGTGGGCGTTCTCTGTGAGTCTGGGCGGCGAGTCGCTCACGATCAGCGGCACGATGACGCCCGACGGGCAATTCCTTACAGTGACCAACGAGAACGGCGTCGAAGAGGGCGAGCCGTTCAACGAAGATCTCTTCGGCTTCGGTGTGCGCGTCGTCGGCGACGGCAACACGGACGGTAACCCGACGCCGAACGGCACCGGCTTCATCAACAACAGCACGGTGTTCCCGCGTGATCGCTTTGAGCCGATTGGCTCGAACGACGGTGCGCTGTTCGGCGTGGAGTCGGCGTACGTCAACGTGGATAGCTCGAACAACGCCGAGCTCTTCTATCGCACCGGCGATGGCTGGCAGGGCGTCGAGGTGACGGGCGAGAGCATCTCGGAGGCCGAGGTGCTGGTGAGCGAGAGCAGCGGCCGCGTGCTGCTGTACACGCTCGATGCGAACGGCGATCTGAAGCAGCGTGTGCTGCAGGCTGACGGCACGCTGGGCGAAGCGACGACGATCTCGACGGAAACGCTCGCGGGTCAGCTCGTGGCCTTCCAGCAAGTGACCGGCAACGGGCAGGGCCAGTTGGTTGAGGCGAACTACGTCGCGGCGATGAACGCTGACGGCGAACTGATTCTGCACACGTCGTTCGCGAGCGGCACGCCGTTCGTCACGAACATCGCTGATGAGCTGGCAGCCAACGGCCGCTCGATGCCGGAGATGGTCGGCACGCTGACCAACTACGTGACGTTCTGGGGCCAGTTGACGATCGCCGGCCTCGACAGCAACGGCGCCATCCAGACCGTGTGGACCATTGGCAACGGCACGGGCGACTGGAACGCGACCAACCTGAGCGCCATCACCGGCGCGCCGGCCTACCAGGGCGGGCTCACGACGTTCGTGACTTCGTGGGGCGCGATCAACGTCGTCGGTGTCGTCGAGAGCGGCGACTCGGTCGCGACGTGGTGGGTGCCGCAGTTCGGTGGTGATTGGCGAACACTGAACTACAACGTCGCGTTCAGCTCGACGACGCAGTTCGTGCCGGGCACGGTTGCGGCGTACGTGACGCCTTGGAGCCAGCTCACGGTGCTGGGCATCGATACCGATGGGAACGCTCAGGCCTTCTGGTGGGTGCCTCAGTTCGAGGGCAATTGGCGGAGCTTCGCGTTCAACAGCCAGTCGACGCCGATCACGTTCGATACCAGCGAGCAGCTGACGGGCGTGACGGACCGGGCCAACACGATCAGCGTGTTCGGCACGCGGACGGACGGCAGCGTCGGCACGTTCGAGTTTGACACGGGCGGGACGCAGCAGTGGAGCTCGCTGAACCTGAACAGCGAGACGGGGCTGTTCTGAATCCCGGGTAGCTGACGCCGGCCTTTGCGGACTGACATGTCTTGGATTCGTAACCGCTCGGCTTGCTGCCGGGCGGTTTTCTTGTGTCCATGCGCAAAAAAGACGCCTGCAAAACCAAGGTGTTTTCCTCGGTTACACACGATCCGTTGGCTTGTAGCTTTCGCGGGGCATCCGCGGCGCGGGGATGCCGTAGGTCTCTGGTGGGCCGATGCTGTGCGCCGATGTTGGGTCGATTCCTTCGGCTCGCCGGTGCGGGCGGCCCCACTCAGAGACGTCGCGAGGCCGGGGACAGGCCCGGTGCAGTTGATCGGGTGCAAGGGAAAGGCTGATCGGAATGGAATCGATGCGAGGGAACAGCTCTGGCGGTGTGGTTGCAGGTGTGTTGGCTTTGGCCGGACTGGCAGCGGGCACGGGCGGAGCGATGGCGGGCGTGGGCGGCATGGGGGGATCGGGCTTTGAGGCAAACCCGCCGCGTCTTGCTGCGGCGGCCAAGTTGAACCCCGCGGCGTTTGTGCCGGTGCCTGGCGACCGGGAGCTGTCGGGGCGCATCATCGTGCGGATGGCTGACGACGCGGTGCCGTTTGGCTTTGTTGCCAATGCTGCGGTTGCATCGTCGCATGGAGACATAGACGGCGACGAGGAGTTGATCCCGGGCAAGGCCGGCCAAGCTGTGGAAGTCGGCATCGCGGGGCTCGACTTCCTCGGGTATGCCGTCAGCCGACGCATCGCGGGCAGCGACATGTTCGTGGTCGATGTGCCGGAGGGTTCGAGCGAATTGCAGGTGGCTGCGGACCTGCTGGGCACGGGCCAGTTTGCATGGGCTGAGCCGGACTGGATCGTGTTCACGACGGATTGCCCGAACGACACGTTCTTCAGCAGCCAGTGGCATCACGACGCACAGATCATGGACAGTTGCTCGGCGTGGGATCTCGAGACCGGCTCGCCCGACATCGTGGTCGCGATCTGCGATACCGGCATGGACCTCAACCACGTCGACTTCCAGGCGCACCGCAAGGACGGTATCAATGCGACGAGCAATCTGCTGGAGTCGCAGGGCGGCGTGGTGACCGAGTCGGGATCGCACGGCACGCAGGTCGGCGGCATCGGCGCGGGCAACGGCAACGATGGCGTTGGCGTGACCGGCATGGGCTGGAACCTCGGCATCCGGCCGGTGCGTGTGTCTGAGAATGGTGAAACGGCTGCAAGCAGTGTGATCGCGAACGGCGCGATTCGCGCCGCGCAGCTCGGCGACAAGGCGGTGAACACGAGCTATTCGGGCACCGACACGTTCACGCGGATCTCGGCCGGCTCGACGATCAAGGGGCTCGGCGGGCTGCTATTTAGCTCGGCTGGCAACGATGCCCGCAACCTGACGATCAACGATCGCGACGCGGATGATCTGATCGTCGTCGGTGCGACGAGCCAGAACGAGACACTGGCCGGCTTCTCGGCGTTCGGCGTCTTTGTGGACCTTGTGGCGCCAGGCGACCGCGTCGCCACCGCGAGCCCGGGCGACAACCCGAACACGACATCGATCCCCAACGACGGCGCGCGACTTGTGAACGGCACCAGCTTCTCGAGCCCGGTTGCGGCGGGCGTGGCGGCGATGGTGTGGTCGGCCGATCCGACGCTGACGCCGGACGAAGTCGAGCAAATCCTGAAGCAGGCGACCGATGACCTCGGCGCGACCGGCATTGATCCGATCTACGGCTATGGCAGGCTCAACCTGCGTACGGCGATCGAGCTGGCATTGCCGCCGGCGAGGGTGTCGTTCACGGGTGCACTGCCGACGGATATCAGCCCGGCGGGCGGCGACACGTTGCAGGTGATCGCGACACCGGGCACGGACACGGTGCTGACGGACAGCGGCCGACTCATTGTCGCTGGCACGAGCACGCCGATGGCAGCTATCGGCGGCGATGAGTATGAAGCGACCTTCCCGGAACTGCCGTGTGCCGAGACGGTGAGCTACCACGTGGAATTTGATCTGGCTGGCGGCGGCAGTGTTCGCTTCCCGGAAGCCGGGCTGGAGGAAACGGCGCTCGTCGTTGATGCGCGTGAAACATCGTTCGCCGATTCGTTCGAGACCAATCAAGGCTGGACCGTTCAGAACTCGGCCGGGCTCGATGCAGGTGCATGGCAACGCGTGAGCGTGGTCGGTAACGGTGAACGCGGCGATCCGGCGACCGACAGCGATGGCAACGGCTTCGCGTTCGTCACCGGCAACGGCGTCGGCAACACCGATGTCGATGGCGGCAGCACCACGCTGACCTCGCCGGTGTTCGATCTCGCTGATGTCACCGGTGCGGAAGTGTCGTATGACCGTTTCTTCACGACCTTCTTCGGCGACTCGCCGGGCGAGGACGAGTGGGTTGTGCAGGCGACAGCTGACGGCTCGACTTGGGTCGATCTCGAGCGCACGGTTGTGAACCGCGACTGGTCGCCGGTCTCGTTCAATCTGAGCGACTTCATCCCGCTGACGTCAACCGTGCAGGTGCGCTTCATCGCGTCCGACCTCGGCGATGGCTCCGTTGTTGAGGCAGCGGTCGACAACTTCGTCGTGACCGAGCTTGTATGCAACGAGACCGAGCCGACTTGTGCACCGGATGTGAACGCGGACGGCGTGCTGAACATCGATGACTTCTCGGCGTTCGTCACCGCGTTCTTCGATGCCGACATGGCAGCGGACATCAACGGCGATGACGTGCTCGACATCGATGACTTCTCGGCGTTTGTTACCGAGTTCTTCAACGGCTGCTGATCGGCGGGGAACGCCCCGATAACCCGTGACTTTCCCGAGGCGGGCTGCGGCCCGCCTCGTTTCGTTTTCGGAGATCGGCCCCGACACGGGGACTTTATGAGTTCCAGTGTCACCGCAGAGTTGGCGGCAACGCATAGTTGCGATACCGTCGGCTATTGCCTGCGTACCGCGCTGTGGCCACGGATGAATGTTGTGTCGGTGCGAATTGCCGACTGCGGTGAAGAGGATCAGATCAATGTCACGCCAGAATCTCGCGTGTGTTGTTTCGGGGCTTGTGCTCTCGGCGGGCTTGGCCTGTGGGCAAGAGCAGCCATCGGATACGCCGCTCGCGAACGGCACGATCATCTTTATTGCCGAGCAGGCTTCGGGCGAGACGGCAATCCTGCACACCATTCAGCCGGACGGCACCGAGCTGACGCTGTATCCCGAGGCGCCGTTCATTCGCGGCTTTGGCTTGGCATCGACGACGCTGCAATTCCCGTTTGACGATTTCGCGCGGGTGATCGTGCCGGCGATCGACACGGGTAACGAAGAGTTCGGCATCTTTCACGTCGACATCGACAGCGACGGCACGACGTCTGTGAAGGTCGTTGACTTCCCGCCGCTTGTCGGCGCTGCGATGCCGGTATCGGACATCGCGCCGATTCGGACGTTCAATTTGTTCGCGTCGCCGCCGCTCATCTGGACGAATCCAGCCGAGACGGAGTCGCTCGCGCGCGTGGACTTTGCGCAGGGCGAGCCGAACTTTGACCTGCTGTCGACCAATCTCGTTGGGGCGCAGTTCAGCGGCATCGACCAGTTGAACGGCGAGATGCGTGAGCGTGTTTCGCGAACGCTCGATTTCGATACTGACATGCTGCTCGTCAACAGCGGCGACAAGTTTGACGGACCGCGCGGGCTGTGGGCGTACAACACGGATGACGATCAAGCCGAGTTCATCGCGGACTTCGAGGGCTTGCTCGAGAATGCTCTGTCGATCGCGGTGGGTGCGGACGCTGTGTATGTGGGCTGCGCAGCGGTACCGGATGAAGACTTGCTGCCGCGCATCGTTCGGCTCGACTTCGAGCCCGGCGACGGCATCGGCGCAACGGTTGTGTTTGCGGGCAAGCCGTTGTCGCGACCGGTTGATCTCGCGTTCCTGGGGCTGACCGAAGACCGCGGGCCGACGCTGCGCGGAGAGGAGCCGCCGACGCCGGGCGGCGATTGTCCGCGAGCGATCATCGTGGCGGATGAAGACGGCGGCGATGAGGGCATGGGCGCGATCATCGCTGCGGAAGAAGGCGGCGCACGATCGGGCAAGGCCACGATCTTGTCCGAGGGCGGGAAAGACGGCCACATGGGTGCGAGCGGCGTGAGCGTCGCACGCGTGCCCGGTGGCGACTGCCCCGCGCCCGGGGGTGACTGCCCGGCTGACCAGAACGAAGACGGCGACCTCGATATCGACGACTTCTCGTCGTTCGTGACCAACTTCTTCGACAGCAACATGCGGGCCGACGTCAACCGAGACAGCAGCCTCGACATCGACGACTTCTCGTCATTCGTGACCGAGTTCTTCACAGCCGGCGGCGATTGCCCGTAAACGCAGCGCTGGCGTAGCGGTCGCAACCGCCGTGCGCGCGAGGTCAATCGATTCGCAGCGTTGATTCATTCGCGCCGATGGGAATCCAACGGCGTGCGTAGCCGTACAACCATGCGTCGGTCGTGGTGCGGCGTTGGGCATATCCTTCGTTGCGGCAGCAGCACCGGTGAAGCGGCGCGGGCGGCTGTGATCGGGCTCTGCGAAGAGCTTCGCGAGCAGCAGACCACGCGACGCGAGCGAGAGGCCGCGGCCAGGGCCAACGCAAGCCACCCGAGCCCGAAGCAAGCTGAACCAGCCGAGCCGAGCCGGCACCACCCAATGCGATGAACGGGAGCAGCGCGTGAACACGAATCGAAGCCGAGGTCGAATCGGTAAGAGCATGGGCAAGAAGCGGCTGCAACCGGCGCAACTGCTCGAAGCGTGCGAGCCGCGGAAGCTGCTGTCGGCTGTGGGCAGCGACGCGATCGACTTCATCGGCGTGGGCTTTGATGGCACGACTGCGGTGCTGACGCTGACGCAACTCGACGAGAACGGCGCAGCAACACGCGTGCGCTTCGACGCGAGCGATGAAGGGCTGACGCCCAGTACGAGCGATGATCTGTTTACATCGCTTGGCTCGCTGCCGGGGCTTGGGCTATCGATCGCGGGAACCGACGCGACGAATGCCGTCGCGACCGACTTCACAGCGGCCGGTGCATCGCCAATCGGTTTCTTCGCGAGCGACGACGATCGCTTCGAGTTCTTCGCAGCACCCTCGACCGACACCGAACTGACGCTAAGCGATCTCGCCGGAGCGTGGCGGCTCACGACTGTTCAATTCCTGAACGATGATCTCGTGGGCTTCGATGGCACGGCCGACGTCTCGGGCTCGTTGGTGCTCACGCAGCTCACCGGCGATGCACCGCTCGGGCAGGTGCTTGCGCGATCGGTGTCGGCGCCGGATCCGGCTGCGACCGATGTACTCGATCGCGTGTTCACGCTGCAGGACGGCTCGGTGCTGATCCCCACAGCCGACCCCGACTACTACCTGTTTATCGATGGTTCCAGTGCGCTCGGTCTGGACCAGGGCGCGACGGGCATCGGCGTGCTGCACCGCACGCAAGGGACAAGCGATGTCGATGCGTCGACGCTGCCCGGGCAGTATCGCGCGTTGATCTCGGCCGACGGGCCCCTGGCCGACTCGACCTTTGGCAGCACCGGCACGCAGGACTGGCTGATCGAGCTTGTCGCCGGAGGGCGGTACCGCGTGCTGGACTTGTCCGGCGCCGAAGCCGGTACCGACACGCTGATCACGACCGGCTCTTGGTCGCTCGAAGGCACAACGGTGCTGCTCGACGATGACGCCGGCTTCGACGTGCAGCTTTACATCGGCTCGAGCGTGAGCGAAGAGGGCGGTGAAACATCGAACGTGCTGGTGCCGTTCAACCTGAGCGAGGGCAGCTCGTTCAATCGTCTTGCAGGTGTGGCGTCGCAGATTCCCGATGGGCTCGGCTCGCCGGGCGATGAGCCGACCGACCCGCCCCCGCCGCCGCCGGACCCGATCGATGCGCGCATCGCGATCGGCGGCGTTGATAGCAACGGCGATCCGCTGGCGTATGACCTGCGCAACACCGCAGACGCCGGCGAGGATCCGACCGAGGCTTGGTTCGTCACCGATGTTCGCGATGTCGCGATGGGCGATCCGGACGAAGGGGCTGCGCAGACCGGCGACACGATCGACTCAGACACTTATCTCGATCCGGAGTCCGGCCAACTCGTCACCGTGACGACAGCCAACGACGGCGTGTTCGTCTATCGCCGCGGCGAAGATACGACGGTCTCGGTGCGCAACCTGACCGATGAGCTGACCGGCGCGGAAGCGATCGCGACCGGGCTGACGATCTTTACTGATGTCGACGATGTCATCTACATCTCGGGCCTGAACTCGGTCCGCTGGTGTAGGTCACCAAGTCGCCGTCCGAGT
>JBCCQU010000086.1:0-8120 GCA_039208875.1 Planctomycetota bacterium | reverse complement strand
CCGGCCCTAGCCGCGTCCTGTGTACAAACCGATAGATCCACAGGAGACCGAACCCGTGACGAACACCTCGATCCGCCGTTCCATTCCCGCAATGCTGCTGGCTTTGACGGGTGTCCTTGCGACGCCGGCGTACGCCCAAACCGACGACGAGTTCAGGGACGCCCTTATCCGTGCGACCGAGTCGCGCGAGGCAATACTGGCAGAACTCGAGCCCGACGACCACGGCGACGCACACGACGAGGACCAACCCAACGAAGAATGGCACGATGAAGACCGGCACCTGATCGAAAGCCTCGAAGATCTCCAGCAGCTCGCACCGCAAAACGCCGCCCTGCTGTACTGGGCCGGATTCGGCTTGCTTGATGTCGACGCCGGCGCGATTCTCGATGCGGTGCGAGGCGAGGAAGAGGCCGACCTCGATCTCGAAGAAGCCCTCGAACTGCTAGACGAGGCGAGCGGCGGCATCGAACTTGTGCTGCGCGCAAGCGAAATGGAAGACTGCGACTTCGGCGTCGAGTATCAGCTCGGCTTCAACGCCCTGCTCGTCCACCTCGGCGAGCTCCGCGGCTCCGCACGGCTCATCGCGGCGGATGCACGACGCATCGCGATGGACGACGAAATCGACGACGACGAGCGAGCAGAGATGGTCGCCTACCGCATGGCCGGGTTGCTCGGCATGGCATCGCACCTGCGTAACGATCGGCTACTCATCAGTTCGCTCGTCTCCGTTGCCATCGCATCACTCGCCGAGAGCGAGACCCGATTCCATCTCGAAGAGGGCTCACTCGATCACGACGAAGCCCGCGAGTATCTCGCGGAGATCATGGATGAACGCTTCGATGGCGACGATCCCTTCGGCGTCATCAGCAGCATCGAGATGGAACGCGACATCATCCAGTTCTGGTTCCCCGCTGCACTCAACACCGAAGACGACCTCGAGGAATTCATCGGACAGAGCGTGCAGACCGGCATCCTCGCACTCGCTGACGATCGTTCAAAGCAACTGCTCGGCGAACAGGCAGCCCGCTACTACGACGAAGCCATCGAAATCTGGTTCGACGACGACGCAGCCGAGCAACTCGAAGTCCTCAGCGAACGTGTTGAAGACGGCGACTTCGGCTGGCTCGCGAGCATCGCCGGAGCCGCCCTGACTCGCGTCTACGAAGCCGATCAGCGAGGCCGCGACCTGCTCGCCAGTCTGCACGAAGACCTCCGCGGCGAGCACGAGCACGAGCACGAGCACGAGCACGACGAGTGAACGCCGACCGGACCAACCTCCGCCGCGCCCGCCGCGGCAACGACCCAGCTGCGCGCAGCCTCTGGGCATCTCACGCCCCGAGGCTGCTCGCCTACGCGACACGCGCACTCGATGCAGCCTCGGCCGACGACGTCGTGCAATCGGTCTTCTGCCGTGTATGGGAGTTGCCGACTCGCACGATCGACGCTGTCGATGATCCGCGCGCCTGGCTCACCACACTCACGCGCCGGGCGATCGCCGACCACGTCCGCAAGCCACAGACGCGACGAAGCCGACGCGCACCCGAGCTTGTCATCACCAAAGGCAACCAAGCCGAACACAACGACGATGACCTCGCCCGTGCGCTCGCGTGTGTCACACCCGACGACCGCGACCGCTTGCTGCTCAAGCACGTCGCCGGCCTGACCATCCGCCAACTCGCCGACGTCCTCGGCGAAGCCGCGAGCACCGCTGCCGACCGACTCGCGCGCGCAGAGGCATCGCTCCGTGAAGCGTTCATCCAGCAATCCGAGCCGGCCGACCCCGACCCGACCGTACCCGCCGCGACCGTCAACGCCATCCCAGCCCGTTCCGAGACATGACCATGCGCGATCCTGTTGAACTCCTGAGCCATGCCGCATCCGATGCTCGCGTTCCCGCGGTGCCATCAGCCGTGCTTGTGCGCGCCGGACGCGCCCGCCGCCGAAGGCTTGCTGCCTCACTCGGCAGCATCTCTGGAGTCGCCGCATTGGTCGCTTTCGCCGCCGTGCTCCGGCCGAGCGCAGCCCCACCGCCGCGCCCGGCCGACCCACCGCCGAACGTCACGATCGCTGCACAGCAAGCAGCCCAGCGAGCCGCAGACCCCGGCATCCCCACCCTCGGCTCGGTCCGCACCGATCTCTCCCGCCTCGACCCGCCCCGGCTTTCTGCCCGCCCCGCAGCGGCAATCGGCCTCGGCATCGACCCCAAGGCTGGAGCCAGCCCCGCCGCGACGCCGATCTTCCTGCAATGACCATCGGTCGCCGCAGACGCCGCCAATTCCCGCGATTCAGCCGCCTCGCGCTCGCTCTGGGGCTCTGCCTCACTTCCCTCACGCCCGCGCCGGCTGCAGCCCAGACCGATCCCCAGATCACGCGGCCCGCCTCAGCCGGCCGAGTCGTCGCCCGCTTCGATTTCGACGACCGACGAATGGCTGCCGGCGACGTCCCCTTCCACTGGGTGCGCGCTCAAAACGATCCCAAGGTCCCGCGCATCCGCCCCGGCTTCCCGATCTGGAACCAGGCCCGCGTCGTTCGCGACGGTCCGGCTGTCTCCGGCGACAGCTCCATCGAACTCCGCGTCCGCGGCGGATCGTGCTCTCTCCGGCTCGACCCCGGCGTCGTGCCCGTCCTCCCATCCGGCGACTACCTCGTCACCGCACGCGTCAAGACCGGCGACGTGCAAGGCGTTCGGCCACGCCTCGTCGCGCGACTGCTCGACGGCGACGGCCAACCCATTCCCGGCAGTGAGTCCAGTCATTCGATCGCCGAAAGCCCGGACGAATGGACATCGCTCGTCGTCGTTATCCCGGGCGTGCACGACAACGCTGAAGATCTGCAAATAGACATCGAACTCGTACAGCAGTTGCAGTACGACGCAAGCCGCGTATCGACAGATCCGCTGGCCGACCGCCGCGTGCGGATCGACGACTTCGATGCCCGCGCTTGGTTCGACGACGTGATGGTCATTCAGTTGCCACGCGTCGCGATCAAAGCTTCGTCACCCGGCGCGGTCTTTGTCGGCGATGAGCCGGTCAACCTCGATGTGCTCGTGCGAGACCTCGCCGGCGAACAACTCGATGCGTTACTCACGCTCGAAGATGCCTTCGGTAACGTCATCGCCACCGAAGAGCGCACCGTTAACGCAGGCCGAAGCGAGTTTCGTTGGAGCCCGCCAACACCGGGCTTCGGGTGGTATCGCAGCAGGCTCGAGCTGTTCGCACAGTCAGGCCTCGTGGGCGGAGCGGCAGCCGACTTCATCCGCGTGCCAACACCCGAGCCCCGCGCCGCCGCTGCGTCACTCGGCGACACCGGCAGGTTCAGCCTCGCCTTCGATAGCATGAGCCCCCCCATCGCCGAGGCTCTCAAGCAGCACATCGACGCCGTTGGCATCGGCCACGTCACGCTCCCTGGGTGGGGCACCGACTGGCGACCCGGCGACGCACGGCTCGAAGACCGAATCGACCTCACGTGGGCGCTCAAGCGTCGCGGCTACGGCGTCGCGATCAACTTCCCGACACTGCCTATCGAACTCGCCGCTTCACTCCGCCTCGATCCCATACAGGTCGCGACCGGCTTCACCGCCGATCGGCAAACCTGGTTGCCGTACATCGCGCGACCGCTCGAGCGCCTCGGCGAATACATCGAACGCTGGCAACTCGGCTGGCCGGAGACGCATCAAGATCGCCTCATGGACGCCGACGCGCTCACGCAAATCCGTGAGACATTCGCCGACTACACGCCCGGCCCCGTTGTCGATCTCGCGACTCCGATCACCGAGCCGGTGCCGAGCGATCTCCTCGCACCGGCTGCGTCACTCAACGCCCGCCGCGGCCTTGTCGTCGGCGTCCCACCGACGCTAGCGCCACAAGCCATCGCCGACGCGGCTGCGAATTGGCTCGCACCGCTTGCCACAACAGAAGGCTCACCCAACCGGCCGCGGCTGAGCCTCTTGCTCGAACGCCGGGAGTCCGATGCCAGCGGCGCCATCGCAGCAGCGTCGCGAATCACCGAGCAGACCGTGCTCGCATGGAAGACTATCGAAGCCAGACCCGATGCCGGCGGCGAGGCCGGAACAAGCATCGCCCTCGCTCAACCCTGGACAACAGTCGGCACCCGCCACCCCGTCGCGATGGCGACACCCGAACTGGCTGCGTTCCGCAACGCAAGCGACCGACTTGTCGATCGCCAGACGACGCTCGACTATCAGCCGATTCCCGGCGTCCGCGGTATTTTGCTCGAGCCATACAGCGAAGACTCATCGCGAGGTTCCGCACTTGTGCTCTGGCCGACCGACGCGAGCGCGATCGGAAGTACGTTCGTTTCGCGCCTCGCTGCCGGACCCGTCGCCTCGGTCGATGTCTTCGGCAACGCCACACGAATCGACTTGATCCAACGCTCCAACGAACTCGAAACGCATCTCGCCGATCACCACGTGCCGATCGCTGCCGAACCGATCTTCATCGAGGGCGTGGATGCCGATCTCATCCGCTTTCTTGCCGGCGTGCGCATCGAGCCCGCCTTCATCCCGGCCGAAGTCGACGAGCACCGCCACAACCTCGCCTTCAGCAACCCGTGGAAGAGCAACCTCGCCGGCATGGTTGTCATCGCTGAACCCGGCGGTGCAAAGGCGCGCGCAGCGTCCGAGCGAGGCTGGCGCGTGACCCCGCGAAGGCAGCGATTCACCACGCCAAGCAACGGCGACGAACGTCTGCCGCTCGGCATCACCTTCAGCCCAGCCGTCGAGGCGGGCGCCGTCGACTTCGTCGTCGACCTTCAGCTCAGCACCGAAACCGAATACGGCTGGGTCCGCGTCACGCAGCCCATCGAGATGGGCCTCCGCGACGTTGCCTTCGAGCTCCGCCAACGCCAAGTGCCAACCGGCTTTGTTGTAGAAGCCGTCATCACCAACCGAGGCGAAAACCCTCTCACCATTGAGCTCACAGCCTTCCCGCCCGGCGATGCCGGCCGCGTCCGTAGCATCATCAACGGCCTCTCGCCGACGCGCACCATCGTGCGCGCATTCGAGGTTCGAGGCGAGCCCGACGAACTCATCGGGCAGCGCGTGCTCGTGCGCCTCGATCAGCCCGGCACCGTCCGCCGACTCAACAAGTCTGTCATCCTCGGCGACGCTGTGCAGGCACTGACCGACAACCCCTGAGCGGCGGCGGATTACTCAACAACGATCGCACGGCCCTGCTCGGCTGACTCAGCTGCAGCGTCGAGCATCTCACGCACAAACACGGCGTTCTCGAACGACGACAGCCCGCCGGGCTCACCGCCGCGTGCGACGCGCTTCATCATCGCGAACATATCTCGGTCGGCACCGGTCAACGGCGGGGCGGTGATCTGCTGCGTCTCACGATCGCCGATCGTGATCTCAAGCCGGTCGCCTTCGTACGGCACAGCCCAGCCCTTGTCGCCGTACACCCAAAGCCGCTTTCGGCTGTCGGGCCACGCCCACGACGCGTGGATCACAACCTCCGCATCGCCGTAGTCGAGCAGCACCGTCGCATCGTCTTCAGCTCCGGCGTACTTGTCAGGCTTCAGCGTCCGCATGCTGGCCATCACCGACACCGGCTTGCGACCACCAAACAGCCAATACGCATGGTTGAGGCCATAGCAGCCGAAATCAGGTAACGCACCACCGCCGTTCTGCTCGGTATCGAGCAGCCACGCGAGAAAGTCGTCCGAGCAACCGATCTCGATCGGTCCCAGATGGCCGTGATGCGCGACGAGCCGGCGAATCGTGCCGAGTTCGCCAGCATCGACACGCCGCTTCAACTCCGCGAGCGACGCGTACCACGTCGTCTCGTAGTTCACAACGATTGTCGAACCGGCTTCATTCGCAGCTGCGCGCATGGCCTCGACCTCGGCGGCACTCATACCGAGCGGCTTTTCGACCATCACAACCGACGCCGTCCCCACGGACGCTTGGACCAACGCAAGTTGCTGCGAAGTCGGGCTGTTGATCGCGACCGCCTCCGGCTTGGCTTCGTTCAGCAGCTCATGAAGATCATCGAACAGCACCGCATCATCGACTGCGTATTTCTCCGCCATGCGATCGCGTAACGCGGAGTCGCGATCCCAGATGCCGACGAGTTCGACATCATCCCGCCGCTGCGCGTGCCATAGCAGGCCCTCGACGTGCCCATGCCCGCACCCGAGCACAGCCAGTCGCAGCGGTACATCATCATTGCTGTCGTTACCAATCGCCAGCGTCGTGAACAATGCAGCGATCACGGCAGCGACGAGTTGCAGCCGTGTAGTCATGCGAGTCCTTGCGATCCAAGCCAACGCTCGGCATCGAGCGCCGCCTGACAGCCCATGCCCGCAGCGGTCACCGCCTGGCGATACTCCGCGTCCGCGACGTCGCCGGCTGCAAACACGCCCTCGATGTTCGTCGTGCTGTGCCGTGTCGCAAGCTTGATGTAGCCCGTGTCGTCCATCTCGATGCCGGAGTCTTTCAAGAACTTCGTGGTCGGCGTATGGCCGATCGCGATGAATAAGCCCTTGAGCGCAAGCTCCGAAGCCTCGCCGGTCACGGTGTCTTTCAGCGCGACGCCACGCACCTTGCCGCCCTCATCGAGCACCTCGGTCACAACCTTGTTCCAAACGACCTCGGCGTTGTCATGACTCAGGAAGCGATCCTGCATGATCTTGCTCGCACGCAGTTCATCGCGGCGATGGATCACATACACCTTGCTCGCAAACTTGGTGAGGAACGTGGCCTCTTCCATAGCGGTATCACCGCCGCCCACGACGCCGACCGGCTGATCGCGGAAGATCGGCAGAGCACCATCGCACACAGCACATGCCGAGACGCCCCCGCCCGAACGAGCAAGCCGCTGCTCGCTCTCGATGTTCAGCCAGTTGGCTGTCGCTCCGGTCGCGATGATGACCGACTCCGACTGCACGCTGGTGCCGTCCGACAGCTCAAGCGTGAAGGGCCGCTTCGAGAAGTCGACACCCGTCACATCGAGCCGCTTCACCTCGGTGCCGAATCGCTCAGCCTGCTCCTGAAACTTGATCATCATGTCCGGTCCGGTCACACCATCAGGAAAGCCCGGATAGTTCTCGACGTCGGTCGTCAGCATCAGCTGACCACCAACCAGGATCGGCCCAGGGTCCGACTTATCGACGCCCGCGTACACCACCGGCTTCAGGCTCGCACGCGCGGCATAGATCGCTGCCGTCCAACTCGCGGGGCCCGATCCGATGATCACCAGCTTCTTCGGCTCGCTGCCGTTGTTCATGTTTCACTCCGTGTCGGGCAGGCCACCTGCCGCACTGTCCCCCAGCCGGTCATTTCAGCACAGCCGAAGACTGATAACGATTTGCGACGAAAGACGTTGTTCGCGAACACACCCGCCCGCTTCTACTGCCGCTGCACCAAGTCGTCGCGTACGAACGTCAGCACCGGCGGCCAAATCAGGTAATCGCGACCTCGCGCCGCGTTGTGCGTGTTCTCGACCTCGCGTGCAAACTGCGGCGTGCCGTCGCCACCGACGCTGTACACCACAAACTGATCGTCGCGCAGACGAATCGAAAAGTTCGCCTGATCCGGCACGACGATGACGATCTCGTGCGGCGTGATCTCCTCGTTCGGCGCAAACAACGCCGCTTGATCACGCATCGGTACGAAGTACTGGAACGGCGGCTCGCGACCAAGATCGCGATCGGGATCGAACGGATCGGCTGTCAGTTGCGGCAAGTAGCGAGGCCGCGTCGCTGCCAGCGCCCGAGGGTAGAGGTTGTTATCAAGCCAGTATGCCACGACCGCGAGCGCATGCTGCGTACCACGCGCCTCTGTGTACGCAAGCTGCCGCGCGATGAATACCGGCTCCGGATCGGGCACCGTCTCAGCAATCACCGAAAACTCAGCTCGGATCTCGGGGCTTTGCTGCAACCTTGCGTACGCACTCGGGCGACGCAGCGCAGCATCATGCCAATTGCGCGACCAACGAAATCTCATATCGTTGGCGAGTGCCGAAAGTCGTCGCGCTGTGTCGAATCTATTCGCGTGAGATTCCGCAGCCGTTGCCCAGCGTGCAGACTCACCGAACAATCGCAGCGGAAAGCCCGTCGCCGCCATGCGTGCCATCGTCGGCCCAAACAGGTCGGGG
>JBCCQU010000085.1:0-8136 GCA_039208875.1 Planctomycetota bacterium | reverse complement strand
TCTCGACGACCGACACCTCGGGCGACGTCACCAGCCTCGACCACGGCAGCACCGCCAACTTCGACGACGGATTCCCGAGCCGCTCGGCCCTTTCCAGCGTGCTCATAAACATCAGCGTTGCCCCGTTCACAGCCGGCGTTGCACCGGGTGCCGGCAGCTTCGAGATCGTCGACCTCGACGGTGACGTGTTCTCCGGCGAGTTCACAGGCCTGTGGACACAGTTCGGCCCGATCACGTTCTTCAGCGCCGAGGCCGGCGATGCCACCTTCGACGGCACGAACGGCAACGGCACCTTCGAGGGCCCGGACGGCGGCAGCTTTGCTTTCTCCGACCTGCCCACGCTCGAGGGCGGCTTCAGCCTGCTCCTTCGTGTCGAGACCGCCGGATTTACCCAAGGTTTCTCGGGCACTTCGACCCAGGCCGACGGCATCTTCGTCCCCACGCCCGGCGCCGCTGCAATCCTCGCCCTCGGCGGCATCACCTCGGCACGCCGCCGTCGCTGATAAAGCACTTGTGGGGCCGGGGATACGCGTTTATCCCCGGCCGAGACCCAAGATTCGCACCGGTTTAGCAAACGATCTTCCCAAATTGGTGGCAACCTCTGTAACGCGTGGCACATCTGTAGCGCTCGCGGAGGTTTTGCGGGCTGCAAATCTGTGCGCCGCAAATCGACGCCAACGCAAAGAGTGATGGGGAGATCGTCATGAACAGGAATCGCTTCGCAGCAACGCTGATCGCCGCGGTGCCCGCGGTGGCTGCCGCCCAGTCCGCCGACTTCACCTTCGGCTGGACCGACCTCGATGGCACGTTCGTCCTCGGGAACGCCCCCGGCGACGGACTTTTCACAGCCACGTCGACCTTCGGATCGGCAATCGCCTCAGACGGCAACTTCTCACGCCTGACCGGTGCAGCCGGCAACGCTGAGTTCAACTCGGGCTTTGAGTCGGGCCGTGCCAACCCGAGCTACGCATTGCAGCTTGAGGTGTCCTCCTTCGGCGGCATGACGACCGGCGTCGGCTCACTCGAGATCCTCGATCAGGACGGCGACAGCTTCACCGCCGACATCAACGGTATCTGGTCGTTCAACTTCGGCTTCCTGTTCTTCAACGCCGAGCTCACCGACGCGGTCTTCACCGCTGCCCCCGGCAGCGACGGCAACTTCGACGGCGTCTCCAGCGGCAGCTTCCAATTCGACGATGTCGGCACCCTCGAGGGCGCGTTCAGCATTCTGCTTCGCCCGGGCTCAGCCGGCTTCTTCAGTGATGACTTCAGCGTCCGCTCGACGCAGTCCGACGCGCTCATCATTCCGACGCCCGCTTCGACGCTGCTCGCCGGCCTCGGCATTGGTCTGGTGACCTTCAACCGTCGCCGATAAGGCTCAGCAAGCCAAACCAATCACACCAATCGCCTCGGCCTCCCGCCGGGGCGATTCTCATTTTGCCCCCCCTCAATCCCACTCGGGCCCCTCGTCGTCAGGCCAGCGCTGCCGCACATGCCTCGCCGAATCGCGTCGCGGCGGCCCGCACATCATCACGCCAGTCGCCGCCCGATGATTCCGGATATAGCACGCTTCGGCTCGCGGTCGGAATCAGCCCCCCGCTGCCGCCCTCCGGCCGCGTCATTGCATCGAGAGATCCCACCTCACCGCCCTGTGCGCCCAGACCCGGCACGAGGAACGGTGCGTGCGGCATCTGCCGACGCAGGACCGCTGCGCTCTCGACGGCTGTCGCACCAACAACCGCCCCAACGCCCGACAGCCCTCGCTCGCCGAAGTGCTCAGCCCCCAGCTCGGCGACCATGCCCGCGACTCGTTCGCTCACTGTGCCGCCCTCAGCGAACTCGGCATCCTGCAACTCGCCCGCGTCCGGATTACTCGTGCGCACAAGCACAAACACGCCAAGCCCCGCCTCTAGAAACGGCTCGACAGCACTCCGCCCCATGTACGCATTCACGGTAGCGGCATCCGCGCCCATGTTCTTGGCTGCCGCTGCGTAATGGCCGGCACTCAGCGAGATGTCACCCCGCTTCGCATCGAGGATCACCACGAGCCCGGCCCGGCGAGCCGCATCGGCTGTGCGCTCGAGCGCTGCAAACCCGGCACTGCCATAGCGCTCGAAGCACGCGGATTGCAGCTTCACGACGGGCACGATGCCCGCCACCGCGTGAACCACGCCTTCTGCGAACGCCCCCACCGCCGCAGCTGCATTGTTCTGGCCTGCGCGCACGGCATCGGGCAGTCGTTCCAGCACCGGGTCGATCCCCACACATGCAGGCGTGCCGCACTTCTCGCAGGCTTCGACCAAGCGATCGGCAAACGCTCCCGTCGCTGTCGGCGGCTGGTTCATGCTCAAGCCAAATCTCCTGGCCGATCGGCCGCTCGACGACAGTCACCTCCGGGCTATCGTCACACCATGCGGCAGGACCAGCCCAAGCATCTCGACCTCAAGAAAGACCGAGGACTCACCATCCAATGGCAGGATGGCTCCACAGCCTACTACTCCATTGCCTACCTGCGCCGGATGTCACCGTCCGCCGATGCAAAGCAACTCCGCGAACAACTCGCGTCCAATCCGCTGACCGTGCTGCCGAATGCACCCGCCAGTTCGGGCAGCATCGTGGCGACCGATGCCGAGCTCGTCGGCAACTATGCGATCAAGATCACCTTCAGCGACGGGCACAGCACCGGCATCTATTCGTGGATGTACCTCCGCGAGATCGACCCGGCGAAGACGCCGCCCGGCACAACCACGCCCTGACCGCATACCGTCCACGCTGATGGCACAGGACACCATCGAACTCACCACGCCGATCGAGCGGCTGCCTCGCATGACCGAGAAGCGCGCGCTCGGGCTCCGCCGGCTCGGCCTCGGCAACGTCGGCAGACTCATCGCGCACCTTCCGATGCGGCACGAATGCGAAGCCGAGGAATCGGCCATCGCCGATCTGCCGGTCGGCATAACCGCCGCGGCCCGCGGCGAGGTGACGGCGACCCGCCCCCACTCGTTCGGCCGAGCTCCCCGCTTCGAGGCCGTGCTCACCGACGACTCGGGCAGACTCGATTTGGTCTGGTTCCATCAGCCATACCTTGCGCGACGGTTGCACGCCGGCATGCGCATACTCGTGCGAGGTGAAGCCAAGCGGCGCAGCAACACGCTGCAGATGATCAACCCGCGCTGGCAGAGTCTCTCGGACGATGCCGAGCCCGAAGCCGCCGAGGCTCGGCTGCGCCCGGTCTATCCCGCGTCGACAGCTGTCAAATCCTGGGAAATCGAACAGTCGATCGGCAGCGTGCTCGACGACGCCCTGCCGCTGATCGATGATCATCTCTCGCCCGCGTATCGCGCCGAGCGTGAGCTACCAGAGTTGCGAGATGCATATCGCATGATGCACAGCCCGGCGACCGATACCGACGTCGCCGAGGCACGCCGTCGGCTCGCGTACGACGAACTGCTGATGCTGCAGCTCGCGGTCTACATGAAGCGCGCGCAGCTCCGCGAGCGTCGCCGCGCACCGAGGCTCGCATGGTCAGAAGCACTCGACAAGCACATCCTCGAACGCTTCCCCTTCACACTTACCTCGGCTCAGCGCGCAGCCATCGATGACCTTGTCAAGGACATCACCACGGCCAGCCCAGCGAATCGGTTGGTGCAAGGTGACGTCGGCAGCGGCAAGACGATCGTCGCGCTGTATGCCATGCTGCTCGCGGTTGCGGACGGCCATCAGGCCGTGCTGCTCGCACCGACAGAGATTCTCGCGGAGCAACACGCCGCGTCGATCGCGTCTTCGCTGGAAGGCTCGAAGGTACGCATTGAGTTGCTGACCGGAAGCCTGCCGCCGCAGGACCGCAAAGCTGCGCACAGCCGCATCGCTGCCGGCGAGGCAGACATCGTCGTTGGCACGCATGCCCTGCTGACCGAGACGGTGCGCTTCAAGTCGCTTGCGGTTGCTGTCATCGATGAGCAACACAGGTTCGGCGTGCATCAGCGCGCAACGCTCCGCACCGCCGATGAAATCGATCGTGTGCCGCACGTCATCGTGATGACCGCAACGCCAATCCCTCGCACGCTCGCGATGACACTCTTCGGCGATCTCGATGTATCCACGATCAACGAGCTGCCGCCCGGTCGCACACCGATCGCGACGCGTCATCTGACGCCGGACCGCCGCGATGAGGCCTATGCGCTTGTGCGCGAGAGACTGAAGGCCGGCGAGCAGGCGTTCATCGTTGCACCGAGTATCGACGGCTTCGAGCTGGATGGGCTGGCTGAGGAATCGCCGGATGCCGAGTCATCGACGCGAACAATCGCGGGCGTTTCGGGATTGCTCGCTGAACTGGAACGCGATCAGCTTGCCGGCTTTCGGATCGCTGCGCTGCACGGTCGGCTGCAACGCGATTCGCGCGCGCACATCATGGCCCGCTTCCGCGCGGGGCTCATCGACGCGGTGGTGGCCACCAGTGTCATCGAGGTCGGCGTCGATGTTCCGAATGCGACGGTGATGGTGATCGAGTCGGCCGAGCGCTTCGGCCTCGCGCAACTGCACCAGCTCCGCGGCCGTGTCTGCCGAGGCAAGAAGCGCTCGGTCTGTGTGCTCATCGGCGAGCCGACAACGCCCGACGGCGTTGCCCGACTCGAAGCCATGGTGCAGTCCAGCGATGGCTTCGCGCTGGCCGAGCGTGACCTTGCGCTCCGGGGCCCGGGCGAGTTGTTCGGCACGCGACAAGCCGGTGCATCGCCGCTGCGCGTCGCCGATCTCATCGAAGACCGTGACCTGCTCGCGATGGCGCGCCGCGATGCGCGCGCATGGATTGAGCGATCGGCCGAACTCGCAGCGTTCGACGAGCGCGTGCTGCGCCGACGCGTGCTGCGTGCCTACGGCGAGACCTTCGGCCTTGGTGATGTAGGCTAGATATGCAGACGGGGTTGGATTTTGCTACACTTGCGAAATCCGAACATTGTTTCGGATGATAGTAAGGTGCAAGCCATGGCTGACGATGCACTCCACGAACGACTCGCGACGGTGGCGGGCAACCAGAGCTTCCGCGAGATCGCCCGGCAAACCGGGCTCAACGCCGAAACTGTTCGTCGATACATGCAAGGACAAGCGCCGAGCGCTGAATTCCTTGTTGCGCTCTGCAAGACGCTCGGCATCAACGCAGAGTGGTTGCTGCTCGGTAAGGGGCCGATGCGAGCGGACGACATCCACGAGGAAGCGCTGAAAGCAGCGTCGGCTGGCGATCTGCTGATTGCGATGTCTGGAAATATTGAGGGACTCGTGGGGCGCGTCGGTAGGATCGAAAGATACATGCAGATGCTGGAAGTTCAGCTACGCGGCAACGCGAAGCTGCAGACCGCTAGCAACACAGCGACAGCGATAGCCGGCGAGACGGACGAAGGAGACGCGACGGATGAGCAAGGACCGAGCGGCAGCGACACGACTCGGGCCCGAGCACGCAAGATCGGAGACGCTGTTGCCGAACGACCACCTCCGGCTGCTGACTGAACTGCTCCGTCCTATCGGCCCGGAACTCGCGCGGCGGTGGCTCGCATCGCTCGCCCTGGTTCCCGAAGCGGAGCGAGCTGCGATCGTCGCGGAAGTCGAGAAGCGGATCGCGGAAACCTTTGGCTTGAATGAAGTCGACCAGGTGCGCCCGAGTTCACCGCCAACGCCTCAGCCCAATGGCGTGGAGATCAAACCTCGCCGATCGGGCGAGCCCGGCTGACAGCGGCTCTACCATCGAGGTATGAGTACAAACGAGCGAATCGCCAAGAAGCTGGACGAGATGGCGCAGATGCTCGAGTTGCTCGGCGAAAACAAGTTCCGGGTCAATGCGCACGCCAAGGCTGCCCGCGTCCTTCGGGACCTGAGCACCGATGTCGCGACGCTTGTCGACACGCCCGATGAACTGACAGCCATCGACGGCATCGGCGCGAAGACTGCTGACAAGATTGTTGAGTTTGTCGACAGCGGCCGCATCGCTGAGCACGCTGAGCTTGCGTCCAAAGTGCCGGCTGGGCTGTTCGAGTTGCTGACGGTTCCCGGGCTTGGGCCGAAGACGATCCGCGCGATGTGGCAGGACAAGGGCGTCGAAAGCCGGGCCGACCTGCAACGGATTATCGATGACGGCACGATCGCCGATCTGCCGCGGATGGGCGAGAAGGCTGTGGACAAAATCCGCAAGGGCCTGGAGTTTGCGAAGCAGTCGACGGGCCGAATCCCGATCGGCGTCGCGAGGCCGGTCGCGGTGGCGATCACCGAGCGCATGCGCGCCGTGAAGGGTGTGCAACGGGCGGACTTCGCGGGTTCGCTGCGTCGGGGCAAGGAGACGATCGGCGACGTGGATGTGCTCGTCGTGGCTGATGACCCGGAAGCTGCGCACGACGCGTTTCGCACAATGCCCGAGGTCGACGAGGTTATCGCGGCTGGCGAAACGAAGTCGTCGGTTCGGCTGCGCGTGCCGACCGACCCGAATCAGTGGAAGAGCCTGAAGCCGGAGGCCGGCGCGACGCTTGTCATGCAGGCCGATCTGCGGACCGTGCCGGCCGAGAGCTGGGGTGCTGCGCTTATGTACTTCACCGGGTCAAAGGAACACAACGTTCGGCTGCGCGAGCGTGCGCAGCAGCGCGGACTCACGCTGAATGAGTACGGCCTGTTCCCGGATGATCCGGATGCTGAAGGGACGCCGCAGAGCCGCGGCGTGAAGGCGAAGGCATCGAAGGAAGAGAAGGACGTCTTCGCTGCGCTCAAGCTGGCCGAGGTGCCGCCAGAGATGCGCGAGGACCGCGGCGAGGTTGCAGCAGCCGATCGGTCGGACGGGCCGTCTCAGTTGCCGAAGCCGATGTCGGTGAGCGACATCAAAGCCGAGCTGCATGCGCACACCACGGCCAGCGACGGTCGGCTGGAACTCATCGAGCTCGCAAAGCATGCGCGCGATCGTGGCTTTCACACGATCGCTGTCACGGATCACTCCAAGGCGTCGGCCATCGCCAACGGTCTCGATGAGGATCGGCTGCGCGCACAGGCGGAGACCGTCGCCGAGGTGAACGCCGAACTCGATGACATCGATGTGCTCCGCGGTTCGGAGGTCGACATCATGGCCGACGGTACGCTCGACTTTGATGATGACGTGCTGGGTGAGCTTGATGTCGTGGTCGCGAGCCCGCACGTCGCGCTCACCCAGGACGGCAAGGACGCGACGAAGCGGCTGCTCAAAGTCATCGAGAATCCATTCGTGCACATCGTCGGCCACCCCACCGGCAGGCTTGTCGGCCGGCGCGAGGGCCTGAGCCCGGCGATGGACGAGATCATCGCAGCCGCTGTCGAGCACAACGTCGCGCTCGAGATCAACGCGCACTGGCTGAGGCTCGACCTGCGGGACACGCACGTGCGCGCGGTGACGGAGGCTGGCGGCCTGATCGCGATCGACTGCGACGTGCATCACCCCCACGACTTTGACAACCTGATCTTCGGTGTGCTGACCGGACGACGCGGCTGGCTCACGAAGGAACGCTGCGTGAATTGCTGGTCGAAGACGAAACTGCGGAAGTGGCTGTCGGAACGGTCCGGTTAGTCGAGGGAGTCCCCGTGGTTGTTTGTAACGACGCTGGCGCGACTTGACAAATGCGAACTCGGAGAAATCATTGCTGAGCGACTTTCCTGGGGAGTAATCGAATGAAGACAATCGCAATTGCTGCTTTGACGGCAAGCACCGCAGTTCTGGCACAACAGGCGACTACAGCGCCGCATAATGATGATGCTACGACGAGCCCTCCACCTGTCGCAGCACCGGAAGCTCCGGCGGTGCCGCTCACCGAAGAACTGCAAGGGGCTTTGGCCTAACTGTGGGCAGCGGCGGAGCGAGCACCAGCAGCTATCGCACCCGTTATTGAGCACGAGACTCCGCCGACTGCGAACCAAACACCGACGGCTATCCAGCCTATGTTTTCGAATTCAATGATGCAGGTCGCGCCGGATCCTATTGGCCCTCTGGCATTAACAGCACCTTGCGGACCAAGTGATGCATCAATTCCATTTGGTTCGATTAATTATTATGATTTTGTAGCTTACTTTGATGCTGTTGCTGATTCCGATAGCGGAATAACCGCTCCGGCTGACTTTGACGGAAACGGCGTCGTC
>JBCCQU010000084.1:0-8188 GCA_039208875.1 Planctomycetota bacterium | reverse complement strand
GGGCGAGCCCGCTAAACGCCTTGCAGAAGACCACCTGCGCGCGCTGCGAGCGATCCGGTTCGCAGCACGAATGCAGTTCAATATCGATCCGGCAACGTCAACAGCCGTGCGCGAGCAAGCTGCGCATTTGTCGGGCGTCAGCCGTGAGCGAATCGGCGACGAAGTGCGGCGCATGCTGTGCGCACAGACGCGGCTGCGAGCTGTGCGCATGCTGCACGACCTTGAGCTCGATGGCCCATCGCTCGCGCGCGAGCACAAGCCGATCGCCGACGCCGCGCCGACACTCGCTGCCCTGAGCGGTTTGCGGAGCGTGATGCGAGAGGCCGAGGTGAGCCTTGGACATGCGCTGGCTGCGTGGGCGCTCGACCGCGGCGATGTCACGCAGCCGGGCGACATCCCGGCGGTTGTCTCCGGCTACCGCGCCGCACTGCTGCTGAGCAATGACGAGCGCGATGCCATGAGCCGCACGCTGCGCGCGGTGTTCGGCATCGAACGCGACTGGTTCAATCTCTCCATCGCCGGTCGCAAGCGGTTGGCATCGGGCGGCGGGCCGGGCCGCGACCGGTCGCACTTTGCAGCCGCAGCGGCGATGACGCTGGGCCGAGACGAGGCAACGTGGCGGAAGGTCGAGGTCGACTACGCCTCCCTGTGCGAGTTTGACCCCGGGCTTTCACCAGATCCGTTTCTTGATGGCAACGACCTGATTCAGGCGGGCCATCGGCCCGGGCCGAACTTCGCCCGCTGGCTCGACGCGGTCTACGACGCCCAACTCGAGGGCGAGGTCACGGATAAGCCAGGTGCTTTCCTGTGGATTTCGCGGTTCATCGAGCGAGAATCGGCCGATGCCGGGAACTCTCCGGCTGCCGAAGCGTCAGAATGACGGGAAATTGCAGCCGCTCCGGCGGATTTCGGACAGAATAAGCAACCCTCAGCGGTTCCAGTCGCGGACCGACAGAGCACAGTTGGGGCACAGCTGGGGCATAGACAGAGCACAGACAGCAAGCAAGCGGGCCGACGAGCCCGGGTTGAAAGGACAGCACGATGACGTCGAACGTGTCAGCCTCCGGGCGAATCTGGAATGCAGCGAGGCGTGTATTGCGAGCTTCGCGCACCGTCGCAGCAGCGTCGGCGTTGACGCTCGCTGTCCTGATGCCAGCGATGACCACGAGCGTCGCGCAGGCTGCGGTCACAGCCAACGACGAGCTCGTCTTCAAGGACGGCCGAACAGTCGTCGGCAACCTCATCTCGCAAGACGACAACAGCGTCGTGTTCGAGATCGTCGTCGGCTCGCTCAAGCAGAAGATGACTTACAGCCGGGCTGAGATTCTCGCGGTCGTCGAGGGCGAGGATGTCGCTGCCGACGCACCCGCTGCGAGCAACGGCTCCTCCACGACGCCGACCACGCCCGAGCCTTCGGAAGATGCGCCGAGCGTGTATGTGCTAAACCTGACCGGCTGGGTGGGCCCGAACCGCATGACCGGCTGGGAGCAGTTTGCCGATCGCGGCGGCGACATCACGCCGACGTCTGTCCGCCGTGCGCTCGACGATGCGAAGAAGCATCGCCCCGACTATCTCGTCATCGTCATCGACAACACGCTGGCTGCGTTCGGTGAAGACGAGCCGCCGGAAGACCTGTTCACACCGGGCAGCATCTATGAGGCTGAGGAGCTTGAGCCGATCTTCACGCGCGAGATTCCGCAGGACTGGGGCTACGAGCCCGAGATCGTGATCTGGATCAAGAACGCGATGGGCGGCATCTCGATGTTGCCGTTCAACTTCGAGAACATCTACTTCCATCCGGACGGCCGCATGGGCGGCATGGGCTTCGTCATCAGCCAGATGTACGGAGCAGCACAAGACGCCATCGTCGCGGAGAAGTGGATCTCGGCCACGATGGGTCGTGTTGAAGGCATGGCCATCCGCGGCGGCTATGACGTCCGCATCGTGCAGGCCATGGCACTCCGTCGCAACGTGCTGAGCTACCGCATCAACAACGGCGAGGTGGAGCTGCTCGAACGCGAGCCTCAGAGCCCCGATGAATTCTTGCTGACCGACAATGGCTTCTTGCGAGAGAACGTCGACGGCAACGCCGCCCGCGTGCGTGGCACCGGCAACGACGTGCTCACCCTGCGGGCCGAGGTCGCCGAGACGCTGCGTATCTCCGACGGCACGGTTTCGTCGATCGACGAACTGATCGCCGAGCTCGGCATCTCCCGCAACTACCGACTCATCGATGGCCGGGGCGACGCGATCCTCGAGCGTTGGAGCCGCGACGTCGATCGCGCGTACGACCGCCTCGAACAACTCGGTCGCGACTTCGCGGATGTCCGCGCCCGCGGCAACGAGCCACGCGATGTGCGGGCAGCCATCTCGCGGCGCATCAACATCCTGCAAGATGTCATCAGCACCGTGAATCGCTTCGACGGCGCCGTCATCCCGCAGTTCGCGCGCTGGCCTTCCGAGCCGAATCTCCAGATCCAGATCGAGCAGATGCGACAAGAGCTTATGAAGCTCCGCTGAGACGCAAGAAATACTCGGTCCCGTTCATCCAACAGGCACGACACACCGTCGACACAGAGCAAATGCCAGAGAGGCACAACATGAAACTGCATCATCGAATCGCAAAGGCACTTGGGCTCGTGACATGCTCGCTCGCGCTGGCTCTCGGAAGTGCGCACGCATTGGCCGGCGACAAGATCACCCTCAACGACGGCTCCGTCCTCGAAGGCGAGATCGTTCGCGAGATCAGCGGCGGCGTTTTCCTCAAGACCACCGTCGGCGGCATCGAGAGCACACGATTCATCGGCCCCGATGACATCGCTTCAATCGATCGCGGCGTTGAGACCACCGGCGAGAACATCACCACGCCGGGCAGCAGCATCATCCAATCCAACGACGACGACATCGATGACGGCACCATCCGCGCCGCTGTGCTCTCGATGGAGGGCATGGTCGGGCTGCAGATGTCGCACTTTCCGATCCTCGATGCCATCCCGTACCTCGAGAAGGAAGGCGTTGATGTCGTCGTGCTACGCATCAACTCGGGCGGCGGCTTCACCATGGAAGTCGAACGCCTGCACCAGACCATCATCGATGAGCTCAAGCCCCGCTTCCGCGTGGTGTCGTGGATCGAGTCGGCCATCTCCGCCGCAGCCATGACATCGCACGTCGTTGAAGAAATCTACTTCATGCCGGAAGGCAACTACGGCGGCGCCACGCAGTTCAGTGGAGCCGGAAACGCGTCCAAGGGCCGATCGCTCGAGGACGTGCTTTTCCGCATGGAGAAGGCGTCGGCCGCCGGCGGCTACGACATCGATATCGCCCGGGCCATGCAGATCTCGACATGGCTCTCGGCCAACATCGACGAGAACGGCAACGTCGAGTGGTTCGATTCCGACCAGGGCGAGTACATCCTCAACGAATATGGCCGCATCTTCACCTTCAACTCGCAGAATGCCGAACGCTTCAAGTTCTCCAAGGGCACCGCGAGCACGATCGACGAGCTCGCCGAGTTGATGGGCTATCAGGAGATCAAGTGGGTCGGCGACTGGGAGCCGGGCATTGCGTACCCCGTTTCCAAGGCCGAGCAGATGCAGCGCGACTGGCGCGAAGAGATCAGCACAGCCGAGCAACGATTCACCGAGTTCTTCGTCAAATATCAGATTTCGCTCGGCAACGCGAGCCAACAGCAGGACGCCGATGCACGCGGCAGGTTCCTCGGCCGCGCCAAGCGCGAGCTCGCGCAGCTCGAACGCATCTACAAGCAGCACCGCATGTTCTCGCCGGGCGGTCAGCTCACGCCGGCCTACGAGGGCTCGGTGATGGAAGAGCTCGCTGAAACATGGTTCGCCGAGCAGCACGATCTGCTCCGCCGCCTGCGGGCTCCGCGCTAATCAACCCATCATTCGTACGCGAATCAAATTTCAACCTGAACACGTAACGGGAGCCCACGCGGGCTCTCGTTCTTTTTGTCCGCCCGCCCTAGCATGCCTCGCACCTCTCAACGGAGACAGCACGTGACCACCGCGACCGACTTCGTCCCGGCAGACATCGACGCCGGATCTTGGGCCAACGTCAAGCCGCTCTTCGATGACCTGCTCGCCCGAGCCATCGGTTCCGCTGCCGAATACGAAGCTTGGCTCGCCGATCGCAGCGAGCTTGAAGCCGCCTGCAGCGAGGCCCGCGCCGATCGCTACATCGCGATGTCGTGCGATACCGAAGACAAGGGCAAGTCCGACGCATACACCGCGTTTGTCGAGTCGGTCGCGCCCGAGCTCAGCCGCGCAGCCTTCCAGCTCGACAAGCGTCAAGCCGAGCTCGCGCAGCAGTTCCCGCTCGATGCCGATCGCTACGCCGTGCTCGATCGCACGACGAGCGCCGCGGTCGATCTGTTCCGCGATGAGAACGTGCCGCTGCAGACTGAGCTCGACAACCTCGCGACCGAGTATCAAGCGATCATCGGCTCGATGATGGTCGAGTTCCGCGGCGAACAGCGCACGCTGCCGCAGATGGCGACCTTCCTCGAAGACACAGACCGCGCCGTGCGCGAAGAAGCTTGGCGCATTGTCGCGTCGCGACGCCTGCAAGACAAAGCCAAGATCGACGAGGTCTTCGATAAGCAGATTTCCATCCGCGATACCGTCGCGCGCAATGCGGGCGAGGCCAACTTCGTCGGCTTCGCGTTCCGCGAGTTCAACCGCTTCGATTACACACCCGCAGACTGCAAGGCCTTCCACGCCGCGGTCGAGAAGCACGTCGTGCCGTTCAACCGTTCGCTCGAAGAGCGACGCCGCAGCGAGCTCGGCATCGATGCGCTCCGGCCCTGGGATCTGTCGGTCGACCCCAAGGGCCGCGCACCGCTCCGCCCGTTTACCAGCGGCACCGACCTCATCAGCAAGTCGCACCACGCGTTCACACAGCTCGATCCGCGTCTGGCCGAGATGCTCGCCGAGCTCGGCGACGGGTCCAACACCAACGGCTCGGCCGACGGTGCGATGCTCGATCTCGATAGTCGGCAGGGCAAGGCTCCGGGCGGCTATCAATACATGCGCGACCGCCGTCGCGAGCCGTTCATCTTCATGAATGCTGCGGGCCTGCACCGCGATGTCGAGACGATGGTGCACGAGGCCGGGCATGCCTTCCACTCGATGGTGTGCCGCGACGAGCCGCTGCTCGCGTACCGCCACAGCCCGATTGAGTTCGCCGAGGTCGCGAGCATGACGATGGAGCTGCTGACCATGCCCTACTGGGGCGGCGAGGGCGGCTTTTATCCGAACGAAGCCGATGCGAATCGCGCACGCCGCAAGCAGCTCGAGGGCTCTGTCTCGCTGCTCGCGTGGATCGCGACCATCGATGCCTTCCAACACTGGATCTACGAGAACCCGAAGCACACGCAGGAACAACGCACAGCCGCGTGGCTCGATCTCGACAGCCGTTTCGGCGCGAGCGTCGATTGGTCGAGCCTCGACGACGAGCGGGCCTGGCTGTGGCAACGGCAGAGCCACCTGTTCAGCCACGCGTTCTATTACATCGAGTACGGCATCGCGCAGCTCGGCGCGCTACAGCTCTGGATGGTCAGCCTCGACGAGGGCGAAGAAGCCGCGATCGATCGCTACCTGCGCGCGCTGAAGCTCGGCGGCTCGAAGCCACTGCCCGATCTGTTCGCAGCCGCCGGCCTGCCGTTCGATTTCGGCGAGGCCACCATCGGCCGCGTCGCGGAGCGCGTGACGGCCGAGCTCGCCAAGCTGCCCGAGTAGCGCCGGCCCAACTACGCTTGCGGCATGCCCGCACCACACATGTCGCCCGACGAGTTCCGTCGTCAGGGCTATCGCATGATCGACTGGATCGCTGACTACTGGCAGAACGTCGAACAACTGCCGGTGAGCGCACAGGTTCAGCCCGGCGATGTCATGGCCAAGCTGCCAACGCAGCCGCCCAAGATCGGCATCGGCGCAGCAACTCAAGATGCATCGACGCAACGCGATAGCTGGGACGACATCTTCCAGGACGTCTGCGACGTCGTCGGCCCAGGCCTGATGCACTGGCAGCATCCGTCGTTCTTCGGCTACTTCCCGTGCAACACCTCCGGGCCGTCGGTGCTCGCCGATCTGCTCAGCGCCGGACTCGGCGTGCAAGGCATGCTCTGGAATACAAGCCCCGCGCTCACCGAGATCGAGACGCGCATGCTCGACTGGTGCGCGCACATGTACGGCCTGCCCGACCGCTTCCTGTCGACATCAACAGCCGGCGGCGGCGTCATCCAAGGCACAGCCAGCGAAGCAACGCTCGTCGCAATGCTCGCAGCTCGCAGCAAGCTGCCACGCGAAAAACAACCGCTCGCCTGCGTCTACACCTCGGCCCAGGCGCACTCGTCGATCGTCAAGGCAGCGATGATCGCCGGCATCGCCGACAGCCCGGACGACCGACGCAGGCTGCGCCTCATCGATACCGATCGCAACCTTCGGCTCGATGCTGCAGCGCTCCGCCGCGCCATCGATCAAGACATCGCCAACGGCCTCGCGCCCGCGTTTGTGTGCGCAGCGATGGGCACAACATCCACCGGCGCGTTCGACCCGGTTGACGACATCGCTGCTGCGCTCGACGGCCTGCCCCACCGCCCGTGGTTGCATGTCGACGGCGCGTGGGCCGGCGTTGCGCTCGTCTGCCCCGAGCACCGCGACATCGCCCGCGGCATCGAACGGTCTGACAGCCTGTGCATCAACACGCACAAGTGGATGCTCACCAACTTCGATTGCGATCTCATGTGGACCGCTGATCGCGCGGCGCTGATCGGCGCGCTATCCATCACGCCCGAGTACCTCCGTAACAAAGCGACCGAAGCCGGCGAGGTCATCGACTATCGCGATTGGCAGATCGAGCTCGGCCGCCGCTTCCGTGCGCTCAAGCTGTGGTTCGTCATCCGCCACTACGGCACCGACGGCCTCCGCGCGTTCATCCAGAGCCACGTCGATATGGCTGCGTGGCTCGAAGCCAAGCTCATCGCCGACGACCGCTTCGAGATCGTTCAGCCGCGGTCGCTCAGCCTCGTTACCTTCCGCGTCGCAGCCGGCGACGACGCAACACGCGAGGTGCTCGATCGCCTCAACGCCTCGGGCTCGGCGTATTGCACGCACACCGTGGTGCCCGATGCTGACGGCGAGCCGCGATACACCATCCGCGTGGCGATCGGCGCGACCAACACCGAGCACCGCCACGTCGAAGCACTGTGGCAGCAGCTCGACCGCCTCACCGCTGAGGTGCTCGGTACGCTCTCGGTGTGAAGCACGCGCACCCCGCAACCATTCTGCTGGCCATCGCAGCCCTTTGCCTCGTCGGCTGTTCGTCGCCGCCCAGCAACAGCGGCCGATTCATCGTGCCCGCCGGCCAATACAACGCCGCGATCGACGCCTCGCGCGATGTGCTGACTGACTACCGCTTCAAAATCGAGCGCGTGGATGCGCGCTCGGGCATCGTCACGACAGGCCGCAAGCAGACGGCCGGGATCGCGACGTTTTGGGACCGCGAGCAATCGATGCTATCGCAGGAGTTCGAGGACATCGGCAACCGCCAACTCCGCGAGATCCGCATCGATCTCGCCCCGCTGGCCTCCCAGCCCGAGCAGGCCTTCGCCCCCGACCTGCGCGACCTGCCCGGCGACTTCGAAGGCCAGGTCCGCGCGATCATCTATCGCCGCCACTTCGTCGGCACACGCCTGCAGAGTGAAGACGTCGGAGCGCTCGCCCGCTACCGCGATCCGCTCATCGACTATGGCGGCTCATACAACGTCGCACTCGAACGCGACCGCATGCTCGAAGCCCGCATTGCACGCGATATCGAACAACAACTCGCGACGCTCACAGCGAACAGCGACGAACTCGCGAGTACAGACAACTAATCTTGCGACCGAAGACTTGCTTCCTACGTCAGCACCCGCAGCAGCAACCAGATGCCGCCCGCTGTCACCACCAACGTGACGACCGCTGCGATGAGCACACTCCAAAGCGTGCCGGGCGACGGGGTCGTAACACGCACCGGCTGTTCGTACGCTCGACGTGTGATCATGGGCACACCAGCCCGCCAAGCTTGAAAAATGATCCAGAAGCATTTAGGTATCCAGAAGACGACGAGCCACAGCCAAACGCAAAGCACTACTCCCCCACCGACCAGAATCATTAACTTCTCGATGGAG
>JBCCQU010000083.1:0-8208 GCA_039208875.1 Planctomycetota bacterium | reverse complement strand
GCCGCTACGCTTCTGGTGTTCTTTGAGGTGTCACCGGATGACCGACTGGTTCGATGCAGAAGAGCGGGTCGAGCGGGCACACGAGCTGTTCGAGTTGGGCCGCTGGGAAGACGCTGAACGCGAATTGCGTGAGGCGATCGCTCACGATCCATCGCAGGCTGAGTGGCACTTCAACCTTGGTCTCACCCTCGACGCAGCCGGCCGTGCCTTTGAGGCGGCAGCGTCATTCGAGCAGGCATTCAAGCTCCGCGAAGAGGATGGAGAACGCGACCCGGCAGCCGCGATGATGGTCGGAGCCTCTCTGACGCGGGCACAGCGTTGGCGTGACGCCCTCGGCTGGCTGGAGATAGCCGCCGAACTTGACTCGACAGCGATCGAACCACTGGTCTTCCGCGTCGAGTGCTTGACAGCCCTCGGTCTGCATGAAGATGCGGAACTCGCGTTCTACCTCGGTCAGCAGATCGATCCCGATCGTGCCGACCTTTACGCAGCGATGGCCGATTCGCTGCTCGACCGCCGCCTCTTCGACCGAGCCGTGTGGTGCCTCCGCGAAGCCGCTCGTCTCGATCCTGAGTTGCCGCGCGTCTGCAGCCGGCTGGCCGAGGCCTACGCCGAGACCGGCCGCCTCGAGCGAGCACGTCAGCTCTATCTCGCCGAACTCCGGCAAGACCCCGGCGACCTCGACATTCTGCTGAGTCTGGCCGGGCTCCTCGCCGATCTGCACCGGCCCGAGGAGGCGGCCGAGAAGTATCGCCGAGTCCTCGAGCTTGACCCCGAAAACGCTGAAGCCCACTTCGAGCTCGGCGTGCTGGCCTTCGACGCGGGCGACGAAGCGACAGCCCTCGGCGAATTCGACATCGTCTCCCGGCTCGATCCGCTGTACCCCGGCAATCGGCGCCGGCTCGCGGAAATGCTCCTCCGACGCAACCGCGGCGACGACGCAGCACACGCGCGTCGACTCCTTCTCGAAGAACTCCGCCATGCCCGCAAGCCAGGCGAGAGCGGCGTCGAATCCGACGACCTCATCGAGCTGGCCGAATTGCTCCTCGACGCCCGCCGCCCCGACCAAGCGGCACCGGTACTGCGGCGTGCGCGCGACGCCGATCCCAAGAACGCCCGCGTCATCCACTTGCTGAGCGTTGCGAGCCTCGAACGCGGACGCTTCGCCGAAGGCATCGAGTTGGCACGCGAGGCTTTAGCACTCCGACCCGACAACGTCGCCGCCATGCACAACCTCGCCCTCGCGTACCTCCGCGACGGTCGCTGGCTGCGATCGGGCTACTGGATCCGCCAAGCGCGGCGATTCGAGCCCGACGACGCCGGACTCCGACAGCTCAGGCTACGCCTGCGTTGGCGGGCCACGCTCGAGGTCGGACGTTGGGTGTTGCGAGTCTTCCGCAACGCCGTGCTGCGTCCGACGCGAGCCTGATTCTCCGATGTCCGCGGTATTGACCGCGCGTCACCGGCGGTCAGCCGGCCCTTTACTCACCCGTCAGCGTGAGGAGCCGAGCTGCCTCGTCGACATCCTTATCGCCGCGGCCCGAACAGTTCAGCACGACCGCCTCACCCTCATCCATGCGCTCTGCCATCGCCACAACTTCCGCAACCGCGTGCGCTGTTTCGAGAGCCGGAATGATGCCCTCGGTGCGCGCGAGCTGCGTGAATGCTTCGAGCGCCGGCTCGTCGCCAACCGCCGTGTAGTCGACCCGGCCGGCATCCTTCCACGCCGCGTGCTCCGGCCCGACGCCCGGATAGTCCAGACCCGCAGAGCACGAGTGCACCGGCTGCGTCTGACCCGCGTTGTCCTGCAGCACGTAGCTCAGCGAGCCGTGCAGCACGCCCGGCTCACCGTGCGACAGCGGGGCCGCGTGATCGCCGAGATTCACTGAGCGCCCGCCGGCTTCGACGCCCACGAGCCTGACAGCGGTGTCCTCGATGAACGGATAGAAGATACCCGCTGCATTCGAGCCGCCACCGACACAAGCCACGATCGCCTCGGGAAGTCGGCCGAGATGACGCAGGCACTGCGCCTTAGTCTCGCGGCCGATGATCGACTGGAAGTCCCGCACGATCATCGGGAACGGGTGAGGCCCGACAACCGAGCCGATGATGTAGTGCGTGTCATCGACCGAGCCCATCCAGTCGCGCATCGCCTCGTTCGTCGCGTCCTTCAGCGTCCGCGTGCCGCCCTCGACCGGGATGACGTTCGCACCGAGGATCTTCATCCGCACAACGTTGAGATGCTGCCGCCGGACATCCTCCGCACCCATGTAGACATCGCACTGCAGACCGAGTTTTGCAGCCGCGGTTGCGCTCGCCACGCCGTGCTGACCGGCGCCGGTCTCGGCGATGATGCGCTTTTTGCCCATCTTCTTGGTGAGCAGCGCCTGGCCGAGCGTGTTGTTGATCTTGTGCGCGCCCGTGTGCGCCAAGTCTTCACGCTTCAGCCAGATGTTCGCGCCCTTCCCCTTGTCCGACTTCTTGCGCACGATGCGTGTCAACCGCTCGGCGAAGTACAACGGCGTCGGCCGACCCGTGTAGTACGTATGCAACGTGTGCAGTTCATCCCAGAATCGCTCGTCGCGGCAGACGTCGGCGTACGTTGCTTCGAGCTGTTGCAAAGCCGAGATGAGTGTCTCGGGGACGTACACGCCGCCGAACTTGCCGAATCGGCCGCGTGCGTCGGGCGCGTCGCTAAGCCGGGGAGCCTGCGTCTTGGCGATGACTGCTGGGTCGGAAATCATGGTAGGACCTTAGGCATTTCGCCCTAGCTTTGGCCGGCGAGTTCAGCCGCCCTGCGGCGTTGAGCCCGTCTCGCTGCGCACAGGCCGGCTGTTTCGTTGACCGGCAGCACCAGAATTGTGCCAACAACAAAGAACCCGAGCAACAAACCGAGCGAGGCAGCCTGCCCGAGCGCCGCCGCCACGACGCCGAATGACAGCGTGCCGAGGGCCCCGGCCAGCTTGTAGGCAAGGCCCCAAAGTCCGAAAAACTCGGCCGAGCGGTGCGGCGGCGTGAATCGCGCGACCATCGCCCGGCTCGAGGTGCCGATGCCGCCCAGCCCCAGCCCGAGGCCGTTGCCCACGATCCACAACGGCCACTTCGGCCCGACCGTCGGCCAGATCAGCTCGATCGCCAGAAGGCCGCTGCAACTGATGATCCAGACGCCCAGGTAAATCAGCACCGTGTTCTTCGCGCCGATGCGATCCTGGAATCGGCCGGTAAGCGCCGCGGCGATCCCCGCGACCACCGTGATTTGCGCAACGAACAGCACGAGTTCGGTCTGTACAAAGCCGAACGACTTCGCCAAGATGCCCGCGAACGCGATGATCACCTGTACGCCAAAGCCGTACACAAAGAAGCCGGCCAGGAACGTCGCGAGTTGGCGATATTCACGCACGCGTTTGGCGGTGTCGAGCAGTCGGCCGACGCTCTGCACCACGATGCTGCGACCATCGCCAGCGTCGACATCCGGCGGATCATTCCTCAGCAGCAGCGTGGCCGGCACGATGCCAAGCGCGAACCACACACCCGCAAAGATGAAGAACACACGCCACTTCACAGGCTCAGCCAGGCCGAGGAGCTGCATCGCTGCACCGGTAATGACCAGCAGCATGAGCGCACCGATGTAGCCCATCGTCCAGCCGAGCGCAGAAACACGACCGATCGTCCGCGGCGTCGCGACGTCCGGCAGGAACGATGCGAGCACGTTTTCGCCGAGTTGAAACAAAAGGTTGGCCGGAATGTAAAGCAGCGCCGCCAGCCAGAGCATGCCCGGCCCGACACCGGCGAGCGATGCTGTCAGCAGTGCGCACGCAAAGCCACCCGCGATCAGAAACTGCTTGCGCCAGCCACGCGCGTCGGCCATCGCGCCGACCAACGGCGAAAGCAACACCACCAGCAACATCGAGCTGCCCTGCAACAGCGACCAGTTGAACTGTCCGCGACCCGCAGCCTCATCGATGCGGTCGATCGACGCCTGCACCTCCGCCGTCGCAGCCAGCGTCGGGTCGTCTTGTCGGGCCTCGGTAAACACCTCGACAGCAGCGACTTCATCCGGCGTGAGCCCGGCGCCCGGCGAGACGATTTCCTGCACATAAATCGAGAACAACAGCGTGATGATGAGCAGCGCGAACGACTGATTCGCAAGGTCGTACATGCCCCAGGCCCACACTTCGCGGCCGTTGGACATTGATGCAAACGGATTGAGCTTTTGTAGCGTCACCGCGAAAGACTAACCCGCCGAGAAGTGTCACGAACTATCCCGTCACGGCTAACACGCATAGCCTCTGGCTGACGCCACAATCGAGCCGCCCTTTCGAGAACTAAAGCCGCGCGTCCTAGGGTCACAAGACAGTCCGTCATCGCTCAGCCCAACAAATACTCGGATAAAAACGCGACAATTCGTGTCTTTGCATCGGCTGCGTGTCGACCAAACCCCGCGTGCTCCGACGGTGCACCGCTCTCGGGATACACGTGCAAGCCGATCACTGAAGCATCAGCGTCTTCGCTCGCGTAGTGCGCACGCAGCTTCTCGATAAATCGCTGCTGTGTTGCGAGCGGCACGATTTTGTCCAGCTCGTTGTGCAAAGCGAGCAATGGGATCGGATCCCAGGTATCGGTGTGAGCGCACGCTGACAGGCTCTCGACCCGCTCGCGCGTGTGGCTTCGGCTCGGCGGCTGATGCTCGAGCCCGACATCTTCCGGAAAGTAGAACGCGAGCAGATCGCCGGTGGTGCCCTCGACGTGCGCACAGCGGAAGGGATGCGGCTCGCACAGTCGGCGCAGCGTCGCCGTGCCACCGAGCGACATGCCACCGATCGCGAGACGACCGAAATCGATGCGCGGGCCGAGTTCGGCATGCTGCCGCAAACTCGACAGAATTTCGTCGATCTCGCCGACCATCTGCTCGAGCACGTCGAGCGAGTGCTCGGGATGTACGAAGCCCTCGATGGCGCGCGCACCGTGGCCCGGCAGGTCAACCGCTATTGTCGCGATCCCCGCGCGCAGCAGCCGGAGGTATCGGCCGGAGTCGAGCTCTTTGTAGACCGATCGGCCGTGCATCCAAAACAGCGCGGGTGCGGTTTCGACCTCCGGCGGAATCGCGACCAATGCCGGCACGCCGTCGCCGAGCTCGACAAACGTCGTGTGCTCGGAGAGTGAACTCGGCAGCGATGCGGGCGAGGGATTCATCGTTTGACGCCTTGTGCGCTCAGAGCGTGATCTGCTCGCCGCTCTTGATGCGGGACGGCAGCTCGACGCTGTCCAGATCAGACGGATCGATCGCTGTCAACGGCGAGAGCTCGATCACGCAGTCGGCCTTGCCCTCGCCGGTCCGAGCGATCTTTATGCCCTTGGCCTCGAGCCAGCGCGCCGCGCGTTCGGTCTGCAGCTCTCGACTCGTCTGCGCACTATCGATGCCCTCTGCATTTTTGATCGGCGCAAACTCCTCGACGCGATCCGTCTCGTACACGATCGAAGCCTTGGCCAGCGGCAACGCATCGAACACAAACTTCTCGAGCTTCACCGCGTTCGGCTCGTCCGGCTTGACGTGCTCACCGGTCGATGGATCGAGATGCGCAACCTTTTTGTCGGCTCTGTGGAACGGCAATGCGAAGTCAGCATCGGTGTTCACCTTGCGCACAAACTCGGCTCCGATGATGTGGATCGCCGGCGAGCCCGACAGGAATCGGAGTCGGCCGTCGTCGAGCGTCTGCCGCTGGAGATCCATCGGCATGTCCGAGTACTCAACAACCGTCAGTCGGCCGGCGACGTTGCAGAACAGACCGAGCTTCTCTTCGGGGTAGCCCTTGGGCAGCATCTTGCTCGACATCTCGGCCGACGAGTCTTTGGCCGAAGCATGCAAGCCCAGGAAGATCGGATCGATGACCTTCACCGTCGCGTTATCGACCTGGAAATAGCTCAGGTGTTCCACGCCGCGCTTGGCCATGTCGTCGAGCACGCCGGAGACGTACAGCGCTTTGAGTGATCCGCCATGGCCGTCGGGCGTCAGTGCGAGGGCATGCCGCTCGGCGAGCAACACCTTGCCGGTCTCGCGATCGAAGGCTGGCATGGTGCCCTGCGGAAAGAACTTGATGTCGGCCGGATCGAGCCCGAAGTGCTTGTGCTCGGCAAAGAACGCCTCGGTGGGCCCGTTGTTGGCAGGGCTCGTCATGATGTACCAAGGGATTGTCGAGCCGAACTTGTCCTGAGCTTTCAGGATGTTCTCCGCAAACACCTGAAACAGCGGCTTGCCGGTGATCGGCGTTGCGGGATAGCAGCCCTTGGGTCCGTCGAAGCCGAGCCTCGACCCCTGGCCGCCCGCGACCGTGAAGCATCCAACCTTGCCCGCGTGCAGCAGGTCTTCGCCGGCGTGCCGTGCAGCCTCCCTGTCCCACGGGTTGAACGCCGCGGTGGGGTCATTTGGGTAGTAGGGGGCCGGCTGAATGTCGGCCGGCAGTTCGAAGACGGGCCTTTGCTTGACGTACGCCTCGATGATCGGCGGCAGCGAACCGGGATCGATGCTCGAAATCTCGGCAAGCAACGATTGCGGTTGATCAGTTGAAAGCTCGTCGTAAAAGGTCAGCAGATGCTGCTGCTCGACAGCGGTGAGAGCATCTCGTAGCGAGTCAATAGTCGGCCCGGTCACGGACATCGGCGTCTCCTGAAGTGGCAGCCGCGTGCGCGCGACCGTTGCCCGTCGCATGCTACAGCCTTGTCCGCAACACCTCGACTCACCGGGCCTGATAGTTTGCTGGCATGGCCACATGGAGCTTTGCCGAACCGCCGCATCTGCCGTTGGTCTTGCCTTCGATTCTGTCGGCAGACTTTGCCTCGCTCGGCGAAGACTCGGCCGGTGTGCTGGCAGCCGGCGCCGACGGCCTGCACATCGACGTCATGGACGGCCACTTTGTGCCGAACCTCACGATGGGCCCGGCCATCGTCCGCAGCCTGCGCGCAGCGTTGCCCGATGCGATGCTCGACGTGCACCTGATGGTGCAGGATCCGGCAGCGTTTGCCGAGCCGTTCGTTGAAGCCGGGGCAAACCACCTGACATTTCACGCCGAAGTGCTTGATCGCAACGCTGCGATCAAACTCGCGGAGCGGGTGCGAACGCTCGGGGCCTCAGCCGGGATCGCGATCAACCCGGATACACCCGCGTCGGCTGCACTCGAAGTCGTCGAGGCGTTCGAACTTGTGCTTGTCATGAGCGTTCAGCCAGGATTCAGCGGCCAGGCGTTCCGGCCGGAGGTCGTCGACAAGGTCAGCCAGATCCGGGAAGCCGCGGGCGGACGCGTCAGGATCCAGATGGACGGCGGCATTTCGCCCGCGAACGGCGAACTGGTCCGCAACGCGGGATGCGACACGCTGGTGGCGGCGTCGGCGATTTTTGGGAAACCAGAGGGCGAGCGCGCAGCTGTGATCGCTGCCCTTGCGGGCCGCGGCTGACACACCCTATCATATTCCGATCAAATATCCGATGCTCGCGCCATTGCCGATGCAACGAAGCCGCTAGCATTGCGATCTTGATGGCAGATATGCCGACCCGCGGATGGGTTTGGCCCAACGACGGGCCGACGGGCGGCAACGAGGCAACGTACCTATGGCCAAGCCGATCGATCTCCGCCTGCTGCTCGTGACTTCGGGCAGGACGATGTGGGATGACAGCGACCGGATCATCGGATCGTGCGACCTGCCGCTGTGCGACACCGGGCGGGCAGCCGTGCGACAGGCGGCGTCAGACTACGCGGACGCCGGGCTCGATCTCATCATCTGCGGCCCGTCGGAAGCAAGCCGAACCACGGCGGAAGCCTTCGCAGCCACAACCGGTGGCAAGGTGAAGGTGCTCGACGAACTCGAGAACGTCAACCTGGGCCTGTGGGAAGGTCTCTCCGCAGATGCAGCGGCCGACCGCTTCGCGCGGGTGTGGTCACAATGGCGTGAGGACCCGACGAGCGTGGTGCCGCCCGAGGGTGAAGCCCTGCTCGATGCTTCCGATCGCATCGTCAGTGCGCTCACAAAGGCGCTGCGAAAGTCCAAGGCCGAGCGCATCGGTGTGGTGCTCCCGCCGCTGGCGATGGGCATCACCCGGTGTTGGCTGAACCATCGACAACTGTCGCAGCTCTGGCAGGTCATTGATGGCGAGGCACCGGTCGAGTGGACCGATGTTTCTCGCGATGCACTCAAGCGGCCCAAGGCCGAGGCGGG
>JBCCQU010000082.1:0-8209 GCA_039208875.1 Planctomycetota bacterium | reverse complement strand
TCTTCCAGAACTACGCGCTCTACCCGCACATGACCGTGTACAAGAACATGGCCTTCGCCCTCAAGCTCCGCGGCGTGCCCAAGGACGAAATCAAACGACGCGTCACCAGCACCGCCGAGACGCTCGGCATCGAGAAGCTGCTCGACCGCAGACCCAAGCAACTGTCCGGCGGACAACGGCAGCGCGTCGCGGTCGGCCGGGCGATCGTCCGCGAACCCAAAGCCTTCCTCTTCGACGAGCCGCTGTCCAACCTCGACGCCAAGCTCCGCGTCGTCACCCGCGGCGAGCTCAAAGCCCTGCACATGCGGCTCAGGACCACCACCATCTACGTCACGCACGATCAGGAAGAAGCCATGACGCTCGGCGATCGCGTGTGCGTGATGGAAGACGGCATCATCCAGCAGGCTGCGTCGCCGTTCGAGGTCTACCAAGCCCCGGCCAACCGCTTTGTCGCAGCCTTCATCGGCACGCCGCCCATGAACTTCTTCGAGGGCGACATCACCCAAGCCGACAGCGAGCTGTGGTTCAGCGACGGCTCGACCGGTCCCGATGGCAAAGCCCAACGCATCCGCATCCTGCCAGAGCGACGCGATGCGCTGAGCGACTACATCGGCAAGCAGGTCGTCATGGGCATTCGGCCGCAAGGCTTTGTCGAGGCGCGCTTCGGCGATTCGCACGAATCGGCCAAAGACGAAGGCCGACTCTTCCACGCCAAGGTCAACGTCGTCGAGCCGCTCGGCTCCGAGATGGACGTTCACTGCTCGACCGACACCACGCCCCGCCTCACCGCACGCGTCGGTGCCCACCAGCACATGCCCGTCGGCGAGTGGGCGACCTTCGGCCTCGATCCAAGGCACGTGCACTACTTCGAGCCGGGCGAGTTCGGCATCAACATCCTCGCGAGCGCCGGCATCGACACCCTCACACCCAAAGCAGCCACAACGTGACCGACCAGACACCACAAAATCCAGCCCCGGCCTTCAACCTCGGCAAGCCGATGGGCCCCATGCCCGGCAGCCCGCCCGCCTCGGCGCGCGTGCCGATCAATCTCGAACGCATCCACCTCGCCCGCAGCCTGTTCTGGCAGAATGCCGTCCGCGATCTGCTCACGACGCTGGCCGTCGAGGCCGGCAAAGAACGCGACCGCCGAACCAAAGCCGCCAAGCAGGCCGCAGCCGGCACCGCTCAGCCCGAGACCGCCGCCGATCACGCCGCCATCTACGACGGACGCATGGCCATCGTCACCGTCCGCGGTGAACGCATCCCCATCGCCGACGTTCAGCCGATGTTCGCATGCTCCGCCGTGGGCGGCACACCCGCCGAGCGCGCACTCTCCGCCGACATCCAGTGCACGATCTACCAGATCCGCACCCCTGCCGGGGAGGTCTACACGCTACCGCTGTCCGAAATCTCCGGCCTCTATGCCCTCACGCCCGAGCTCATGGACAAGCTCAACGCGTCCAACGCCTCAGCCCTCGGCGAAGGGGCCGGCCAAGACAAGCCGTTCGGTTTCGCTGCGTTTACATCCGTCGCCCGCGCCCTCGACGAAGACGTAGCAGCAACCGACTCGGCCCCCATCGCGACCGACGAATTACGCCGAGCCGACACCAGCCCTATGCGAAACCCCGAGTAATCCACCGCTATCACCCGACTCCGACCGCAGCCACCTGAACGAGACGACACGCCCCTACGCTCACGCAACCGCCTCACCGAAGAGTTTCATCACAGGAGCGTGCATGCGCACCCTGATCGCGATCCCTGTCTACAACGAGCAGAGGTACCTCGAGCCGGTCATCCGCCGCGTGCTCGAAGAGGCATCCCGCCTCGATGCGCACGTCCTGGTCATCGACGACGGCTCGACCGACGCCACGCCAGCACTGCTCAGCCAATTCCCCGATCTCTCGGTTATCCGCCACCCGACCAACCTCGGCTACGGCCGGGGCCTGCGAGATGCGTTTGCCTATGCACAGGCCGGCCTCGATGACTGGGTCATTACGATGGACTGCGACGAGCAGCACGAGCCCGCAGCTCTGGCCGACTTCATCGCCGCCGCCCGCGCCGACACCCACGACATCATCTCCGGCTCCCGCTACCTCACCAGCCTCGACGGAGATACCGACGCCCCAGCCGACCGCCGCGGCATCAACGCCGAGCTCACCCGCGAGATCAACGACCGCCTCGGCAGCCGATACCTCGAAGCCGGCGGCGAAGTCATCACCGACGCGTTCTGCGGCTTCAAGGCCTACCGCGTCGAGGCACTCCGCAGCCTCCGCCTCAGCGAAGACGGTTACGCCTTCCCGATGCAGTTCTGGGTGCAAGCCGCAGCCCGCAACCTCCGCCTCCGCGAGATCGCCGTCCGGCTGATCTACAACGACCCCAACCGCTCCTTCGGCGGCCCGCTCGACGATCCGCACATCCGCCGCGATCACTATCGCCGCGTGCTGCACTGCGAGCTGGAGCGCTGCGCCGATGAGCTTCCCGCCGCCGCCCTGGAAGCCGTGAACGCGGACTGCAGCTAGCTTCCGCCCTACCGTCTCCGCCGGTGCGCGCGATCTTCGATCCATCTCCCGACCAATGGCCCGGCCTCGTCAGAGATGTGCCGACCAACGCCACAAGCATCGAAACCCGCCGCATGCTCGGGCTGCCGATCGACCGCCCGATCATCATGGCCGGGCATCAGGCCGAGCTCTGGCATCCCGGCATCCTCAGCAAGTGGTTCGCCGCGATCGCCCTAGCCGTGCGCACAGACGCCGCCCCGGCCTGGGTCGTTGTCGATCAGGACGCGACCGACAGCATGGCTGTCCGCTCTCCATCGCGCGACGACGCCGGCAAGCTGAGCGAGCGAACGCACCGATTCGCGCGCCCGCCGCGGTCGGCAGACACGCCGAGCAAGCAGCGACCCGCGACCGAGCCGAGCGACGCCGGCCCCGAGAACCCGGCGCTGCCCAGCGTCGCCGAAGGCATCGCTGCAGCCCGCCAAGCACTCGCCGCAGCCAGCAGCGCGCGCACGCAAGCCGAGCAGCTCGCGCGAGCAACAGCCCGCCTGCTGCGTGCGCACAGCCCGGCCGATGCCGATGGCTACCCGATCACGCCCGCGATGATCTTCGCGACATCGCTCTCAACGACACCCGCCTTCGCTGAACTTTTGCAAGCGATGCGCACAGATCCCGACGCGTGCGCCGATGCGTACAACGCCGCGGCGAGCGCACATCCCGACGCGCACATCCGCGAACTCACGACCGCGCCCGGCAGCGATCGAGAGCTGCCGCTGTGGCGCATCGGTTCGACGCGGCGGGCTGTGTTCGCGAGCGAACTCGCTGACATCGACATCGCGGAACTCGCGCCGCGTGCGCTGGCCATGACCGCGTTGCTGCGCATGCACGCGTGCGATCTGTTCATCCACGGCACGGGCGGCGGCGCGAGCGGCACCATCGCCGGCTACGACCGCATCACCGAACAGTGGATCACGAACTGGCTCGGCAAAGACGCGAAGTTAGCACCGAGCGTTGTCGCGACGGCAACGCTGCAGCTGCCGCTGTCGCGTGAGCCGGTGCCGACGGAGCGCGACGTGGCCGAGGCTCGCGCCCGTGCGCACAGAGCCCGCCATCAGCCGTCGCTCGTTGGCGATGACCAAGCTGAGGCGCACAAGCGTGAACTCGTCGCTGCGATCGAAGCCGCGCCGTACAAGAGCGCCGAGCGGTCGGCAGCCTTTCAGCAGATGCACGCCGGCCTCGCCGAGGTGCGCAGCCGTCACGATGCCGAGTTGCACAGGCTCGATGCGCACGCTGCGGACATCGCTGCGAGATACGAGGCCCGTTCGATCATCGAGGATCGCACGTGGCCGTTCGTGCTGTTCGAAGACACAGCGATCGCCGAACTCCGCAACGAGATCTACGAGGCGTTGAGATGAGCCGACCGGTATGGTTGCTTTCGGTATCGCTTGCGCTGTGCGCACTCGTCGGCTGCGGGCACCCGCCGAACTCCGACGCGACATCGGACGAGCCGCGCGTTGTTGTGCTGAATCCAGCGGTGGCTGTCACGATGCGCGACCTCGGCTACGGGCCGTGGATCGTCGGGCGGCACGGCTGGGACGAATTCAGCGAGCAATCGCTGCCCGCGTGCGGCGATCAGAACGGGCTGAACTACGAAGCCATCCTCAGCACCAACCCCACGCACGTGCTCATCGCGTGGGGCGCGCGCGAACCGCCCGAGCGATTGGCTTCGCTCGCCGAGCCGCGCGGTTGGGAGGTGCGCGACATCGATCCACTCTCGCTCGATGATGTCGGCGAGGCTGCGCGCACGTTGGTCGACTTATTCGGCGAAGCACCGAGTGAAGCTAACGCTACACCAACTGCAATCGAAGCGGCGCTCTCGAGACAGTCAGCGGCCATCGACCTTAGCGTGCTGCCGGTGCTCGCATCGGGCGAGATCGCAGCACTCGGACCGGGCTCGTTCCACCACGATCTTCTTGCGCGCTGCGGCGTGGTGCCGTTGCCCGAGACGGGCGGCCCGTATCAACGGCTGAACGCTGAGGACATCGCGGCGCTGCAGCCCGACGCCATCATCGTGTTCCGCCCGAGACCTGCCGACGCGCCGAAGCCCGACATCGAACCAGGCTCGATGGCTGACGCTGAGCGCACAGCGGCGCTGCTGGGCCGCGTACCCGGGCTCGACATGCCGGCGACCAGTGACGATCGGCTCGGCATGATCGATCATCCGCTGGCGCTGCTGCCGTCGTCGCAGCTCGTGGCTGTGCGCACCGAGATCGAGACACTGCTGGCAGCGTGGATATCGACGCCGGCGTCACTACCATCTCGGCATGACGACAACGCCGGCCAACGCGACCACTGAGCAGCCCCACGCGATCGATCCCGTGCAGATCCTGAGCGCGCGCTTCCGTGCTGCGATCGCTGCAGTCGCGCCCGAGGCTGCCGGCAATGCCGATCCGATGATCACGCCGAGCAAGCGGAAGGAACTTGGCGACTTCCAATCGAACGCAGCGATGCCGCTGGCCAAGCGGACCAAGCAGAACCCGCGCGAGTTCGCAGCCAAGCTGGTCGAGGCGCTCGATGTGGCTGACATCTGCGAGCCGGTGACCGATGCCGACATCGCCGGGCCCGGGTTCATCAACGTTCGGCTGCGCACAGACATGTTGGCTTCGCTGGTCTCGCGGCTCGATTCGCCGGAGCTTGGCCTGCCGAAAACAGCCACGCCCGAGACCGTCGTCGTGGATGTGTGCGGCGTGAACCTGGCCAAGCAGATGCACGTGGGCCACCTGCGCGCGACGGTGATCGGCGACACGCTTGCGCGCACGTTCGAGCGGCTCGGGCACAAGGCGATTCGGCAGAATCATGTCGGCGACTGGGGGCTGCCCATCGCGATGGTGACCGCCAAGCTGCGCACAGAGGCTGCAGCCGGCCGCGTCGATATGGATGCGCTCGATCTCGACACCCTCGATCGGCTGTACAAGCTTGCGCAGAAGGAATGCAAGGGGCAGGCGTCGGCCATCGGTGTCGCGAAGAAGTTTGGCAGCAGCCCGAAGTTGTTGGCTGAGCTCGAAGCTGAGCAGGTGATCGCCGATGAGCACATGGCCGCAGCCAAGGCAACGCTTGTCGCGCTGCAGTCGGGCGATGCCGAGACCGTCGCCGTGTGGCAGCGCATCTACGACACGACGATGACCGCGTGCCTCGCGGCGTGCGCACGGTTGCACACACGCATCACCGATGAAGCCTCGGCGGGCGAGAGCAGCTATCGCGATGAACTGGCCGACGTTGTCGATGACCTTGTGAAGCGCGATGTTGCGCAAAAGTCGGACGGCGCACTGGTCGTGCGGCTCGACGCAGCGGGCATCGCTGAGCCGTGCCTGATCCGCAAGCGTGACGGCGGCTTCCTGTACGCGACCACAGACATCGCGGGCATCCGCCGCCGCGTGCAGAAGCTCGGCGCCGACCGCGTGGTGTATTGCGTTGACGCACGGCAGAGCCTGCACTTCCGGCAAGTCTTCGAGGCTGCGCGCATCGCAGGCTATGCAACCAAGCCCGATGCCGAGGAGTCATCGGCGCTCGAGCACGCAGCGTTCGGCATGGTGATGGGCGAGGACGGCAAGCCCTACAAAACTCGCTCGGGCGAGAACGTGAAGCTGAGCGCACTGCTTGATGAAGCTGTCGCGTCGGCCGAGCGTGCTGTGCGTGAGAAGGATCCGGGCGTGGATGATGATCGGGCTGCGCGCACGGCGGAGGCTGTCGGCATCGCGGCGATCAAGTACGCCGACCTCTCGGGCGAACGCGCGAAGGACTATGTGTTCAGCTTCGAGCGCATGCTGAGCTTTGAGGGGAACACCGGACCGTATCTGCTCTATGCGCCGGTGCGTGTGGGCAGCATCTTCCGCAAAGCGGAGGAGCGCGGCGTCGCGCTCGACCATGCCGACGCGGCGCTGCTGTTGCGTGAGCCGCAAGAGAAGGCACTGGCGCTCGCGCTGCTGCGATATCCCACAGCGGTGCGCAACGTCGCAGCGCAGCTCGAGCCGTATCGGCTGTGCGCGCAGTTGTACGACATCGCGACGGCGTTCAGCTCGTTCTATGACGCGTGCCCGGTGCTGACCGCTGACGACGACGAAACGCGCCGGTCGCGGATGCGTTTGGCTGACATCACGCGGCGGGTGTTGATTGACGGCTTGGAGACGCTTGGCATCCCGACGCTTGAGCGCATGTGAACGGCACTTAGAACAGCAGTTGGAATTGCAGCCGAGCGATGGTCTGGATGCCGGCGTCGGTCGGAACCGTGCTGTTGACGACTTGCAGTGGTCGGAAGACGGACGCCGAGCCGAGCGTGTCGTCGAGGAAGACGGTGACATCGGCGGTGAACTTCGCGGCGTGGCTCGCGGGGATGGCGTAGAAGTTGAGGCCGGTCGTGACGCTGTGCAGATCGTCGCTGCCGCCGGGGCGGTCGCTGTCTGGGAAGACCGCATCCCAGCGCGCGAACAGCTCTGTGCGCTCGCCGAGGAAACGCCCGCCTTGGACGACGGCGCCGAAGTCGTCGAAGTCATCGGGTCCGGCCACGCCGGTATTGAGTCGGCCGGTGACGGGTCCGGTTGAGCGCACGTGTCGGCCGACGATCGCAGCGAAGATGTTCCAGCCGCCGCCCTCGGCGCTGATGTCGGCTGTCCATTGCACGAGGTCTTGGTCGACCGCGGGTGTGGGCGTGCCGTTGCTGTCGAACGCGGCGGTCGTGCCTTGGCGTTGCCAGTGGCCGCCGATGCCGAGGAGGACGCCGCGCTCGCCGGAGGGGAACGAAGTGAAGTCGGCGTACTGCTTCCAGGGCGCATCGCCGAGGCGGAGTTCGAGCCGGCCGTCGATCGCGATGTCCGACTCGGCGGGTGAGACGAAGTTGCTGTCGCTGGCGCCGAAGCCATCGAGGATTTGCGCTTGCCAGCGGAAGCGGTCGCCGGTGTAGTTGAGCTCGACGCCTTGTGAATAGCCGGGCACGAAGACGCTGAACGCGGTGGAGCGATCGACAGCGAGCTGATATTTGGAGGGCACCCACCACTCGCGCATGAGGCGAGGTTTGATCTCGCCGGCGAAGACCTTGAAGCCGTTGCCGAGGTCGTACTGGATGCGTGCTTCGAGCAGGCCGAGGCTGCCGTCGGTGTTGTCGAGCGATTTGAAGTCGCCGATGAACAGGAAGCGGAGTTCGGGGCGGATGATCGAGCCGTCGGCCTCGAGCCATGCACGACGGAACTGGAAGCCGTTGGTTACGTCGTTGCCGCCGTCGTCGGTGTCACTCCGGCTGTTGATGATGTACTGGAACTGCATTCGGCCGCCGAGGTTGAGCTCGAACGACGAGTTGTCATTTTCGATGGCGAATTGGCGATGGTCGCGCGCCTGGACGCGGGCCTTTTCATCAGCGTGGACAGCGGCGCTGGCAACAAGCAGTGTCGCGACGGTGAACAGCAGTTGTAACCGCATCACGCCTTGAGCCTCCCACGGATGAACCCAGAGCGCTGAGTATCGCGCTCGCGGTTGCAAAAGACAACCGGCCGCCCCTCTCGAGACGGCCGGCGTGATCTTGGTACCGGCAGAGGCCCGGAGGCCCAAACCGGTGATGAATCAGAGAGTCAGCTCAGATCAGAAGAGGAGCTGGAGTTGGAAGCGGACGGCAACCTGCGTGTCCTCGTTGCTGGGGAGGACGCTTGCGAAGGTGTCCGGAGCCG
>JBCCQU010000081.1:0-8240 GCA_039208875.1 Planctomycetota bacterium | reverse complement strand
GCCGTCGTCGCGGATGATGACCCGCACGCTGCCGCCGTCATGCTCTGCCGTCAGCCTGATGACGCCTGTCTCGGGCTTGCCGGAAGCTGCGCGATCCTCTGGCGTTTCGATGCCGTGGTCGGCACTGTTGCGAAGGATGTGCACCAGCGGATCGCCGAGTGCTTCGATGACGGATTTGTCGACCTCTGTCTCCGCTCCAGTTATCTGCAAATCGATCTTCTTGCCGGTCGCTCGCGCAAGGTCGCGGATGACGCGCGGGTACCGGCTGAACAGCTTGTCCATCGGCTGCATCCGCGTTTTCATCACCTCGAGTTGCAGCTCGGCCGTCACTCGATCGAGCCCGGATGCGACCTGGCCTAGATCCTCGAGCATGTCGCCATCGAGCCCGGGCACCGTGCCGAGGCGGCGGGTCATGCCCATCACACGATTCTTCTGAAGCACCAACTCACCGACCATATTCAGTAGCGCTTCGAGCCTGCGCACATCGACGCGGATGGTCTGCTCCGCGGTCGGCTTCACAGCATCGCGAGGCTTGTTGTTGCTCGCGGCAGCGGCTTGTGTTGGTACGTTCTGCTCGGTGGCCGGTGCAACGGCAGCGGATGTTGCATCGGCCCCAGTCTCCGCCGCTGGCGTATCGGTCGAGCTTTCTGTTGCGCTGTCGGCCGCATCTTGCTCATCGGCTGCCAACGCGACCGCAGCATCGGCCGGAGGGTCGCCGTCAAAGTCGCCGGTCAGTACCTTCGCGAGTGCGCTGCGCAGGCCATCGCTGCTCGTCGGCAGCAGCACCGCATCGCGCAGTGCCTCGCCGCGATCATGCATCACACCGACGATCGCCTGTGCCCGCGGCTTCGCGTGCGTCAGCGTCTCGGCATCGATCGAAGACAACGCATCTGCATAGCCTGCGATTGCGTTGATTTCCTCGGTCAGGATCTCAAGCTCGAAGAACGCAGCCGAGCGCACAAGCTCTTCGCAAGCAATGCTCAACTGCGGTGCACCGCTCTGCGCAGCCCCGACGTCGCTGCCGCTATCGATCATGCCACCGATCTGCTCGAGTGACACAAGCAGGTCGTCAACCATGAACGGCAATAACTCCGCCTTGTTCGGCGGCAAGTTCAGCGTGCCGGCCCCAGCCACCGCCGGAGCCTCAGCCGACTCTCCATCACCGGCATCGTCGGTCGTCTCAGCCGGATCCGCCCCGACCGCACGCAGCCGCTTGACCAACTCGTCCGGACCCGGCTCTACCGGCTCGCCCGCAGCCAATGACTCAACCTGGCTCCGAACAATGTCAACAGCTTCCAGCAGCAGATCCATCGTCGCGGTGTCGAGCGTGGCATCGCCCTTCCGCAGCACATTGAGTGCGTCCTCCGCAGCGTGCGTGAACGAGCAAAGCTCATCGAGTGCCAGGAAGCCACCCGAGCCCTTGATCGTGTGCATCGCACGAAAGACGCTGTCGAGAAGCGCCTTGTCGTCCGGCGTCGACTCCAAAGCCACGAGATCGCGATCGACCTGCTCCAACAGCTCGCCCGACTCCGTGATGAAGTCGTTTAGCAGTTCCGGGTCTTGTGACGGGTCAAAGCCCATTGCGGCTCCGCTTGGCGTACGCAAACGCCTGCACCTCAGGTGTTCGTTCCCAGCCGTCCGATTCGTTCAGGGTTTCGCTATGGCCGATCAGCATCGCGCCGTCATCCGCCAGCACGCTGTTGAACATCTGCGAGCAGCGCGTCTTCATCTCATCATCGAAGTAGATCATCACGTTGCGGCAAAAGATAATGTCCCATGTGCCGTGCCGCTTGATCGCCAGGCTGTCCTTGAGGTTGTGCACCTCGAAGTTCACCATCGCCTGCACGCTCGGGTCGATGCGCCAGAGATCGTTCTCCGGCTTGAAGAAACGCTGCTTGACAAGATCGCTCGTCGTGCGCAACGCGTACTGGCCGTAGAGCCCGGTCTGCGCGACCTTCAACACCCGCTCCGAGATGTCGGTGCCGAGAATCTCGATCCGCCAATCGCTCAGCCTCACGCCGAGCGTCCGCTGCAAGATCATCGCCAGCGTGTACGGCTCCTCACCGGTCGAGCAAGCTGCGGACCAGATCCGAAGGCGCTTCGTCGACTTCCGCTTCTCGAGCATGTCGGTAAGCACATGACGCTCGAAGATGTCGAGCTGCGGCTCGTTGCGGAAAAAGCTCGTTTCGTTGATGGTGATGCGGTTAAACATCTCCTGAAACTCTTCACGCTGGTATGGGCCCATCGTGAGGAATTGCGCGTACTGTGCAAACGACTCGATCTCCAGCTCTTCGAGGCGTCGACCGAGCCGGCTTTCGATGACGTATTTCTTGCCGTCGGCGAACCAGATGCCGCTCCGCTCATAGATGATCGTGCGCAGCCGATCGAACTCCACGTCTGACATGCTTGTCGGGGTCGTCGTCTTCACAGATCACAGTCCTTTACGGGCGGGTCACCGACATGAGACATCGGTGCGTGTATGTCGAATCCGTTTTTGTTCGCTACGCAGCTTCGCGCACGGTGCTCTCCGCCGCATCCAGCGAGGAGAAATCAAACAGGCGGTTCAGGTTCAGCAGAATGAGCAGCCGCTCTTCGAGCATGCCCACGCCATCGATGTACGCACCATCGACGTTTGACTTCACAACATCCGGTGCTTCCTCCACGATCGATGCATCGATGCGTAACACCTCGTGCACACGGTCAACAACGAAGCCGATGGTTCGCCCCTCAACCTCGACGACAATGATGCGGTGATGCACCGTGCGCTCGACAGCCGGCATGCCGAATCGCTTGCGCAGATCGAGCACGGGGATGATCCGCCCTCGGAGATTCACAACGCCCTCCACGCAGTCTGCGCTTTCGGGCACTTGTGTGATCTCCATCATGCGATTGATCTCGTGAACACTCAGGATGTCGACACCGAACTCCTCGCTGCCGACTTCAAAGGTGACGAGTTGGATCTGTCCGCTCTCGTCGCCCTTCGTGGTTGCCGTGCTTCCGCCGTCACCGCTCGAGCTTGTTGTCGTGTTGCTGTCTGTCATGGTGCGTGCTCCCCGCGCGATGTACTCACCCTTGCCCTACGCGTCGTTGCTGCCCGATCCGCGACGATTCACCTTGAACGAGCCGACGAGCCGTCGCAGTTCCTCGGTTCGCTGGCTGAGCTGCGTCTTTGCGGATGCCGCCTCACGGACACCCTCGCTCGTCTGACGCGTGACCGACGAGATCTGCTCGACGTTGCGACTGACTTCCTCAGCCGCTGCCGACTGCTCTTCCGCAGCCGCAGCGATCGACTCGATCATGCCGCTCACTTGCTGGCTTGCCTCGACGATCTGCTTCAGGCTTTGGCCGGCGCTCGTCGCCCGCTCCACGCCCTCGCGGACCTGCTCGGTGCCGCCGTTCATTCGGCTCACAGCCTCACCAGTCTCCGCTTGAATCGCCTGGATCGACTGCGCGATTTCATCGGTTTCCTTCGTCGTACGGTCGGCGAGCTTGCGAACTTCGTCGGCCACCACCGCGAAGCCTCGGCCGTGCTCGCCCGCACGCGCCGCCTCGATCGCAGCGTTCAAAGCAAGTAGGTTCGTCTGATCCGCGATGTCGTTGATGACTCCGATGATCTCGCCGATCTCCTCGCCACGTCGGCCAAGGCTCTGCACCGCAGCAGCACTCGCCTCGACAGCCTCGTTGATCGAACGCATTCCTTGGATCGTCTCAGCCACGACCGAGTCGCCTTCACGGGCGCTGTTACCCGACTCGCGTGCCGAGTTCGCAGCCTCGCCGCTCTTTTGGGCAACCTCAACGACCGACGCTGACATCTGCTCGATCGCCGACGAGACCTGCTGAATCTGGTTGGTCTGAGCGCCAGCTCCTTGCGAGATTTGCTCGCTCGAAGCCGCGATCTCCGTGGCTGCCGACGCCACGTCCTCTGTCGAGTTCCGCACATCCACGATCACGTCATGGATCTTGGTGAGGAACACATCGAACCAGTGGCCCAGCTTGCCGATTTCGTCGCCACGCTGGATGTTCAGGCGGCACGTCAGATCGCCCTCGCCCTCAGCGATGTCCCGCAGGCGGTCAGTAACTGCAGTCAATGGCTTGCTGAGCGTCGCCCGCATCAGAAAGAAGAACCCGCCGAACGAGATCGCGATGACCGGTACAGTGTAGAGCAGTCCCTGGCCAATGAAACCCGCAACCGCTGAGTCGAGTTGATCGAGCGGGATGCGGACCTCGTAGGCCCCGTGCATGTCGCCGATGTCCCAGCCTTCCATCGCGAAGCCGACTGGGTCTATCCCATCACCGTCCTTGTCGTACACGTCCGGGTCGCCGTGGCACATCATGCACGACGCATCAAGCTCGATTGCGCGCATGTAGTGCAGCGTGTTGGTGTCCGAGTCAACGCGCGACAACGACTTCTCGCCGCCGGTATCGAACGAGTTGCGGAGGTCTCGCAACATCTGCTCGCGGAAGCCGCCGATTTCGGGCGTGTTATCGGGGTTGCGTGCGTTGAAGGCGGGCACCGCAAAGTCGATGCCCTCGACCTTCGCCGCCTCACGGGCCGAGGTCCAGCCCACCACAACCGGGATGTTCTGGTAGAAGCGTGTGTTGCGGAAGTCGCCGTTCTTGTCCAGCTCAGCTTCAAGCTCCGCGATCAACGATTCGGTATCGAGCGAGCCGGTCTGAATGTTGTTGCTAGCGATGTTCTGGGCTTCGGTCGCGACCGCGGTAAACGCCGATGCCTTCTCGACCATCTGACGCTGCGTGTCATTGCGATACCCGATAACAAACACGACGTACGTCAGGCCTACAACCAGGGAGAGGGCCGCCGATGTCGCGAGCAGAATCTTGCCGTTCAACCCCAGTGCAGACTTCTTAAACATGAACGAATCCCTTTTGGCATGGCGTCGCTCTATCGACGCTGCCGCGTGGAATCGGTCACTCAGGCTGTTGTATTTACTGCAACACGAGGATCTTGAGGCACTTCTGGCGACCTTGGAGCGATCTGAAAGGACGCGAGGCCGTATGCGAACCGCAAATCCCGTCATCGTTTGTCAGTACGCGGTGCTCTGTTTTATCACGCTTACGCGGCGCTGATGGTCTCGACCGGAATTCCGCTCTCCAGCAGATTCCGGACAAGCTGCGTCAAGCTCTCGGTTTGCATCTTGCTGAGAATCCGCGCACGATGGGCCGCGATCGTCTTCTCGCTCAGGTCAAGCGTCACCGCGACCTGCTTATTCAGCATGCCCTGCAGCAACAGCTCGAGCACCTCGCGTTCCCGGTGAGACAGTCGGCCGAGGCCGCCCTCTACCTGACGACGCTTGGCCGCCAGAACCCGATGCTCGCGGTCGGTCGAGATCGCCGCCTTCACGCGGTCAACCACCGTGCGTGCATTGATCGGCATCTCAAGGAAGTCGAACGCACCCCGCTTCATCGCCGCCACCGCGGTCGGCACATCGCCGTAAGGCGTGAGCACGATCACCGTGGGATCTGTAATTGCGAGCTGGATCTCATCGAGCGCTGCAAGATCAGTTGAGCCCGGCGACCGAAGTGATATGAGGACGCAGCGAACACGGTCCGGCTCAAGGATTTGGCTGAAGCTCGACACCGTCGAGTACGCGTCAACATCGAATCCGCACTCGCGGAACAGGTCGAGGAGCAATCGGCGGTCGGCATCCGACGAGTCGATGATCGATACCAACGGCGAAGGCTCAGCTGAACTCTGGCTTGGCACATCGGCGACCGAATGCGTGCTCATTGCAGATGCTGGGTATGACTGCCGAGGCGTTGCAAAGAAGGTCATAAGATTTGTCTCCTATATCAGGCAGTCGGCTGTCAATATATACTGCCGAGACTATTCCGTGTCGGAAATAACCGATGCCGCACGACTGCGATTTGATCGCAGTTTCAGTTACATTGGCAACAACGATGAACGCGTGGGGTAATGTGTGGAATATGCAAGTACTGATCGTGATCTTGCCCTAAAACTGAGGGCGGCCAAATAGAAATAAACTTGGCCTGAGATCACATTCTCGCATTCAAGATTGCCACTCTTCACCCAATAGGCTATTTCTCATCGGTTTGGCTCCCATTGAAAGCCACGAATGACCGTGTTCATGTTGGCTACTGGCGCATTGTTGCGCAATTGCAGTGCGCAAATTGAACCACTCTGGCTCGATCTGCAAAGGCAGCCGGCACTGTTGACGCCGTCGTATTTGATATGCCTTCAACAGGCGCGGATGCCGCTCGAGAACACGAGCGACTGCATTTCAATGACGGTCGGCGGGATGTATTTCCCCAGTCCAACTGGCCGCCGTCATCGATCGGTACGTGTGGTTTTGCTCAACGTTTCCATGTTCGAACGATGTCGCCACATCGCTAAACCCGGCAGCCGCAGCGTTTACGTCGGTTTCCTGCTGAAATGCAGTCTCAATTCGGCCCGGTTGCAGGCTCAACGAGCCGCGCCAGATACTCGACCGGAACAGCACACTTTCGAGGCGCGGGCCCGCCCCGTAGCACACATCTGTCGCGCAGCAAGCTCCACCCGCAACTCGCGCGGCGCACACCGCGCACACCGTTTGCCACAAGACTCAGTTGCCAACAAGGTCCGCGCGCACACGCGCAACGCGCCATCCATCGCCACCGATTATGACAGCCCGCCGCCGCACCGCACACATCTGAGTGACGCCGTCCGCAAGATCGGTGCGCACGCACAGCCCCGACCCACTGAGTCGGGTGCATCAGTCGTGTAACGGCCTCAAATCAACAACTCGGCCGTCACCGCGCCTCGCGTCGCAACGCAGGCTCCATGCAGCGATAGCCCGGCCATCGACAAACCGGCCAGCCGCATCACGGCAGCTCAACCGACGCTGCCCGACGCGTTGCATCAGTACCGTCGAACGACTCCGCGCACCGTGCCCTGAATCTGACAGAACTTCACGCGGATTGGCTCAAAATCCGGATTGGCCGGCTGAAGGCGGATGTGATCGCTCTCCTTGAAGAACGTCTTGAGCGTCGTCGATCCGTCCGGCAGCAGCGCAACCACCCGCTCGCCGTTGCTCGCAACCTCGGTCCGCTGCACCAGCACATAGTCGCCGTCGAGGATGCCCTCGTCACGCATGCTGTCGCCTTCGACCTGCAGCGCGAACGTCGAGTCGGCCTCACCCGCCTGACCGAGCAAGTCGGACACGTCGATGTCCTCGCGATCCTCGACCTTCTCGATCGGGTAGCCGGCTGCGATCTTGCCGACCAGCGGGAAACGCATCGGCCGGCTCTCGTCCGGCACCGCGATCCCCTCAGCGATCGATAAAGAGCGTGCCTTGTTGGGCTCGCGAACGAGTGCGCCCTTCTTGATGAGCGCCTCGACGTGCTCGAACACGGTGACCTTGCTGACGCCGATTTCGTCGGCCAGCTCCTGCATCGTCGGGGAATAGCCACGCCGAACCCGCCAATCGCGGATGAGCTGCAGAATCTTGAGCTGTTTCGGTGTCAGGTTCATTGCTGGAAACCTCCGTCGAGCCCCCGCTCAACTTCAATGCCGAGTCTCGGCCCGACTCACGATCTGTCACACCGGCCAAACGGAACGATCCGCTGCCGGAAACACCTGCCATTGCCTCACCAGTCACCGCACCCGCAGCACGGAGCGTTTCATCGAGCGAGGCACACTGACCCACAAGCCACGCACACGCCGCCGCCAACTGTGCGCACAGCCCGTCCGTCGCGTCATGTCGGCCCACATCGTCGCGACGCGAAAGCCCGAGCACCCGCTGCAAGGTCGATCCAACGCCGCTGCCCGATCTCGTCGCTCCTGCCGCTGTGTACGACGACACGAACGAGCCGCCCGGACCAAGCCGAACAACCGGCCCATCCGCTACTTGCCCCGGACCCGAACCCGGGCTCGTTGCCTCGGTCGTTCTGCGACCCGCCAGGCCCGTCACTTCTTGGCGATTTGCCTTGTGCATGCACGACCTCATGCTTGCCGACCGGCCCTCACCGATCGTCAGTCGCCGCAACCCGCATCCCGCGTTTTGTGTGGCGGGTTGCTCGCAGCGCTTTCTGCCTGAGAGCAGATGCGACCTTCCATCGCCATCCGCCCTGTCTCAACGTGCCAAGCCGCTCCGCGGCATGAGTGCTATCGGCCAACTCCCGCCGCCACCAACACATGCTGAGCGGGAACTGTTTGGATCAAGATAGCCAACCAGAGACCGCACGGCAAGCCAAATTATCAACAAATGTTCGGATCACGGAAG
>JBCCQU010000080.1:0-8380 GCA_039208875.1 Planctomycetota bacterium | reverse complement strand
CGCGCACCGATGAGGTGTTCTAAAACGAACCGACGGATCGGGCCGCTAGACCCGATCCGCCGACGGAGGGGGGAACACAAGTCCGGTCGTGACGGCACGCTCCTCCGCGCGCCGCCACGCATGGTCTGTTATCGCCGGCGGGCAACTCCGAGAAGCCCAAGACCGGCGAGTGCAAGGCTGCTGGCCGGCGTTGGCACCAGCGTGCCGACTTGCCCGAAGTCGCCGAGCGATCCGGCGGCATTGGCGGTTGCGGTGCCGCCGAAGCCGCGATGGTTGAACACAAGATTCGTCGAGTCATCGAACAAGACGTACACGCTGCCGACAGCTCGGCCGCTCGTGCCGGTGTACGTCAGCGACTCGAACGCCTCAATACCGTTGCCTGCGTCGTCATCACCGATGGCGTACGACACGTCGCCACCATTGCCGTTGAAGATGCCAAGAACCGAGCCACTGCGCACCTGGCCGAGGATGTCGGACGCGGTGATCACAACGTTTGGATCGAGACGGCTAAAACCGACGAGCGCAACAGTTTGATCGCCGGCGTGGTCGAAGGTCTGGCCACCCTGCTCGATCACAAACTTGAACGACTGTGCAGAGGAACCCATCGACGCGGCAGCAACAACTGCGGCTGACACGATGATTGTGTTTCTGTTCTTCATGTCGGAACTCCGTGCAGCCGGGCACACCCTGAATCCTGTCCGGCGGCGCTAGTTCCTACGACATGCAATACGCAGCGTCGGTGCGCATGGTTCCACCACAAGAAATTCGTGTGCAAACGGGCGATAACCACCTCGCGCAGCGTCATAAGCGGCACAGCTCGCAAAAACACAACGCCGCCCGCATATGCGAGCGGCGCTGCGATGTGATTCGTTTCTAATTGATTAGCGACGACGGCGTGCCGCGGCCATACCCGCGAGGCCGAGCATCGCAGCCGAGGCCGGCGTCGGAACGACGTTGACGAACGCGGTAGCGCGGCCGACTTCGTTGCCCGGCTCATCAACGACGCGGATAACGAGTTCGTACTCGCCGGCGGCATTCACATCGAACGGCAGGGCGTTGGGGTCGAGTTGCCAGAAGCCGAAGCCGAGGTTCTGGCTGCCGCCGCCGCTGTCGGTGTTGAGACCGACGCCCAGGCCTTGAGCGAGCGGATTGCCGAGGTCAACGGTCACGAAGCTGGTGCTGCCGACGCCGCTGTCGAAGTCGAGGTCGATGAACACGCCGTAGTCGATGCGATCGTTGTTGAAGAAATTGAAGGCGAAGTCGACGTTCCAGCCAGATAGGCCGTTGCTCGTCGGTGAGCCGGGCAACGCGGTGTACACGTTGCCAACGGTCGGCGCGAGCTGACCAACGAACCGCTCCTTGCCCTTGATGCCGATCTCGAAATTCAGCGCCGTGTTCGTCGTCACAACGTAGTTCTCGTTCTGGTTGCCCGTGCCGAAGGGCATCGTCGCGCCGAAGCCCGAAAAGCTGGTCTCCGTCACGGTGTTGATCTGGCCCATCGCCGAGCCCGCAGCCACAGCCATCACAGCGATCATCGAAGTCTTCGTCATTGTTTCTTGCTCCTCGCCGGCGCAAGCCAGCCGCATACCCGCGACGCAGCGCGGGTGTTCAATAGTCGGCCGGCAACGCTGCCAGCTCCCGGTCCGGATGCTGAGGAGGTGTCTCGTCTCCCTCATCTCCGGTGGGCAGATTGTCGCGACCCGGCCCCCAGAGTCAAAGGGAAGACCATGGGTCGCAGTCAAGTCATCCACACAAAACCCCTGGCAATCGCGTGGATCCCCCGTGTGGTCTCCTGATCGCTACGCTTCCGGCGAACCCACCAATTTGACCGATTTTGCGGGGAGTCACACCGTGTCAGAACTCATTAAGGGCAACGCAGTCATCGGCCAGGCCGGCGGGCCGACAGCCGTCATCAACCAATCCCTCGTCGGCGTCGTCCGGGCCTTCCACGATGCCAAACGCGCCAACCCGTCGCTGCCCATCGGCAGAATCCTCGGCATGCGGCACGGCGTGCGAGGCCTGACCGAAGACAACCTCGTCGACCTCACCGACACCGACGACGCCAAGCTCGATCGTCTCGGCAACACGCCGTCCGCCGGCCTCGGCTCGACGCGCGACAAGCCCGACGCCGACTACTGCCAACGCATTGCCGACGCCTGCAAGAAGCACGGCATCCGCTACTTCTTCTACATCGGTGGCAACGACAGCTCCGACACGTGCCGCATCGTCAACGAACTGGCCAGCGACATCAGCTACGACCTGCGGTGCTTCCACGTGCCCAAGACCGTCGACAACGATCTGCCGATCAACGACCACACACCCGGCTTCCCGTCGGCTGCACGCTGCGTCGCGCAGGCGTTCATGGGTGATGCACTCGATAACGCGAGCATCCCCGGCATTAAGATCAACATCGTGATGGGTCGGCACGCCGGCTTCCTCACCGCAGCCTCCGCGCTCGCCCGCCAACACCCCGACGATGGCCCGCACCTCGTGTACCTGCCCGAGGTCGGGTTCGATACCGATCGCTTCGTGCAGGATGTCGCGAAGGTGTACGACCGACTCGGTCGATGCCAGATCGCGGTCAGCGAAGGCATCCAAGACGCCGACGGTACCGCCATTACCACCAAGCTTTTCGACGGCGAGACCGATGCGCACGGCAACGTGCAGCTCAGCGGCACCGGCGCCCTCGGCGATGCGCTGTCCAAGCTCATCAAAGACAACCTCAAGACCGCCAGCGGCAAGGCACCGCGCGTGAGGGCTGACACCTTCGGCTATCTGCAGCGATGCTGGCACGACGCCAGCCCCATCGACCGCGCCGAGGCGCGCGCCGCCGGCGCACACGCTGCCAAGCTCGCGCTCGAGGGCCAGCACGACGGCTCGGTCGCGATCGAACGCGTCCACCCGCCGGAGTCGGGCCAGCCCTATGCCGCGAGCCTACGACGCATCGAGCTCAAGGACGTTGCTGCCCAGACCAAGCACATGCCCGAGGCATTTATCGGGGGTACCAACGATGTAACCCCCGCATTCCTGGATTACGCGCGGCCGCTCGTGGGCGATCTCCCTATCTTTGAACGGCTCTAGGGCAAAGCCGGCCCCGTTCTCAACCGAGGTCATTCGTTATGCCAGACACACGCTGCGCCTGCATCGCATCACTTCTTGCAGCGACATCGCTGTCGGCCGGTCAGTTCCTCGATGAACGCCTGACCACCGTGCCGTACAACACCGTCGACGCAGGCAAGGTGTGGCAGATGCTCACGAGCGACGACGTGCGTGTCATCGCTGCCGGCGATTCGTTCTCAGTCGGTGGCTTCTTCCGCGTGCCGCTCGCGCTGACCGCGGTCATCCCGGGCATCGAGATCACCGCGATGCACCACGCTGCCGGTGCCGGCGGCACGCTGCCCATCGGCTTCCGCGTGCTCGCGACCGACTACGCGCGCGAAGCCAACGGCCTGCGCGACAACACCTACGGCCTGCTCTTCGAGGGCAACCAATTCGGCGGACCCGTCACCGAGCAATACACCTTTCCCGCCGTGTCCATCACCGAACTGTTCGGCAAGGACGGACCCGAGATCACCGACGATCGCCTCGGCCGATTCCAGATCGACAACGGACGCATCGGCCCCGGCACGCCCGGTATCGGACTGCAACCCAACAGCAACGATGCACTCGCCTGCCGCATGCTGTATTGGGCGCCCGAGAACAGAGCCGTCGTCTATCCGCAGCTCACCGTCGCCTTCGGCGGCGACTCCGTGTCCTTCGACCCCAACACCGAAGCACGCGGCCTGCTGCACCTCGGCCAAGCCATGGACGAGACCGCGCTCCCAACGCCGGGCGAGCTCAACGCTGCGCCCGAAGATCTCGTCTTCGGGATCACCGAAGAAGACGAGCGCATCGATGTGATCATCAAGGCCGACGCGCCGGGCCTCGAGTTTGAGAACTCTCAGCTTTATGCGCACCCGGCGGGCATGGTGGCCTACCGCGTCGACGCCAACACCGGCGAGCGTCGCCGCGGCATGTATCTCTCGTATCTCGCCGATGCGTCGTGGCAATACCGAGGCTTCGGCAGCGACGAACGCGGACAGAGCTGGCTCGACAAGCGCTTCGATGTCGAACAACTCACGCACTGGCTCGACATCACAACGATCGACCCCGAGCAACCCGTGGTCGTGATGATCCACCTCGCCAACGAGTTCAACCGCTCCGACCGCCACCCCAGCATCGAGAACACGATCGCCAAGTTCCGACAGGCAAGCCAAGCCGTCGGCCTCGACACCGTGCACTACCTCTTCGTCGTCCCGCAATTCCACATCATCAACGACGACGTGGGCGATGATGCCCGCGATGCGTTCGAGTCGCTGCGTGAGTTCGCGTTCGAGCTTGCGCGCACAACCGACGATGTCTCAGCCATCTCGCTCTACGACGCAACCTCCGGCATCTACTTCCGCGGCTCGCTCAACGCGCTCAACTGGATCCGCACCAACGACTACGACAACTTCGCCTACGGCAACCTCGTCCTCGACACGACGGGCGATCCGCTGTTCGGCAGGCTCATCGACGTCTTTCAATTGCACGTGAATGGCGAAGAAGGCGCTGCGGTCATCGCCGACGTCATGGCCAAGACCCTCGCCACGCCGGTGCCCCCGGATGTCAACCACGACGGCGTGCTCGACATCGATGATTTCTCAGCCTTCGTGCAGGCGTTCTTCAACGTCGAAGCCAAGGCCGACGCCAACTTCGATGGCGTGCTGAACATCGACGACTTCTCCGCCTTCGTGCAAGCGTTCTTTGCGAACTAAGCCGCCCACATCTCCACCACAAAACTGATGCGGCCGCAGGTCGTTACACACAGCCGCGTGGAATCGCGCGATTTTTCACGCATCTAACTTGGCGCAGCTACCTGGCCTAGATAGAACTGACTAAGGCAAGAACTGGGCCGGGCAAGGCTCAGGGGGACAACATGAGTACAGACTTCGCGTCGGGCGTGCTCGCTGTCGTTGCGCTTGCATTTGTTGCAAACGCAGCGTCGCTTGATCAACGCACCACCGTTCCGCAGTCGACAGCTGTCGACGCGGGCGCCGCATGGACATTGCTCACAAGCGACGATGTTCGCGTTATCGCTGTCGGCGACTCGTTCGCGGTTTCGAGATGGAACCGCATGCCACAGGCATTGCTGAACGAGCTGCCCGGGCAGACCGTGGTCGCTGCTTCGAACGGCACCATGCAGAACGGCACCGCGTTCATCCGCGGCCGGGCCGACACCAACGAATTCGAGCAGGTCCGCGGCGAGTCGTCGCTGTCTTATCGCATGCTGCGAAGCACGCCCGACAACGAGTTCTACACCCTCCCGCTGCGCGGCGTGCTCGAGTGGTTCGGCTCGCCCGATCTCGTGCTGGGTAGCGGCGGACGCGTCGGACGCGTGCAGTTGCAGAACGGCCGCTTCGATCCCGCCGGCGTCGGCCTCGGCATCAAATCCGATCCCGTCCTCTTCCGCCTCATCACCTGGACGCCGTCCGATCCGTCGCTCACCTTCGACACGCTCACCGTGCAGGTCGCCGGCCAATCGTTCACGTTCGATCCATCCACACAAGCCCGCGGCTTGCTGCACCTCGGCGAAGACCCAAACCAGCAACGCACACCGATTCCGTCCGAGATCAACGCAGCCCCGCAGGATCTCATCTTCACGCCGCCCGCGAATGTGAGCGACCAGATCGATGTCAGAATCACGCCGGGCCCCGGCTTCATCGGCTCCAATCAATACCTGCACGTTGCAGCGGCCGTCGCAACAAGTCTCGATCCCGACACGCTCGAACGCCGGCCGGGCCTGTATTACACACCGCTCGCCGATGTGAGTTGGTCGTACAGCGGCTTCTCATCCACCGTGCCCGGCAACGGCCCCACCGACAAGCGCATGTCGCTCGAGCAACTCGTGCAGTGGCTGGACATCACCACGCTCGACGTCGACCAGCCGGTCGTCGTGCTGCATTACCTCGCAGCCGAGCGAGAGTCGCCCAATCGTGCCGCACAGGTCGAAGCCATCGTTGATCGCTTTGATGCCGCAGCGGCGCTCGTGGGCATCCAGCCCGTCGAGCACGTGCTCGTTCTCCCCCACTTCCACATCATCACCGATAGCGGCGGACCGACCGACCGAGCAGCGTTCGAATCACTCCGCGAAGAAATGTTCGAGATCGCCGAGCGCCGTGAGCGAGTGGCAGCCGCATCGATCTACGACGAGACCGACGGCATGTTCTTTAACGGTTCGGCCGAAGCGCAAACGTGGCTCGCGGGCAACGGCTTCGATGAATTCGTCTACGCAGGGAAGATGGCGGACCTCACCGACGCTGACAACGACAGCGACCTGCTCGACACCGGCAACCTGCACCCGACCAGCGACGACGCCGCAGCCTTCTACGCCGACCGCCTCGCCGCTGCGCTCGCACGACCTATCGCGCCGGATGTCAATCACGACGGCGTGCTAAGCATCGACGACTTTTCAGCCTTCGTCGCAGCGTTCTTTGCCGATGACTTCGCCGCCGATGCGAACTTCGACGGCGTGCTCAACATCGACGACTTCTCAGCCTTTGTCACAGCGTTCTTCGATTAGCCCGCTGATACATCGAGCGGCACACGATCCACGATCGACAGGCCGAAAGCGTCAAGCCCCGGCAGCGTCGTCTGCGAATTGGTCAGCAGCCGCAGCTCTCGCAAGCCGAGGTCGCGCAGGATCTGGCAGCCGATGCCGTAGGTACGCAGCATCGCGTCGTTGGCCGCGTTGCCACCGGCACCAATTCCGTGCGCTTCAGGACGAGTGAAATCGAGCGCGTCGGCCCCGCTCTGAAAGTCCGGCCGACGGATGCGCAGCAGCCGCCTGTCGAGCGCACTGCCGACGTCTTCCGGCCGCAGATACACGATCGCGCCGCGGCCCTCCGCCTGCACCGCGCGCATGGCGGCGTCGAGCACATCGCGCGATGAGCTATCCGGATCGGTCGTGGCATCGAGATCGCCGAAGACATCGCCGAGCAGCGACCGCCGATGCATACGCACGATTGTGGGCTTGCTGTTGTCGGTCCCGGGCATGCCGACACCGCCGACGGTGAGCGCGAGGTACGGCTGCGGATCGACCATGGAATCGAACGCGATGAGATCGAAATCGCCGTGCCGCGTGCGGATCTTGGTGCCGGTCGCGGGCTCGATGCGGCGCACGAGTGATTCACCGTCGAGCCGATGGCGAACGATCTGCGCAACCGAGCACATTTTGAGGCCGTGCTTCTCGCAGAACGGAACGAGATCGGGCACGCGTGCCATCTCGCCGTCTTCGCGCATGATCTCGATAATCACGGCAGCCGGTGCGAGCCCAGCGAGTTTGCACAGATCGACCGAGCCCTCGGTCTGGCCCGCGCGCACGAGCACGCCGCCGTCGCGTGCGCGCAGCGGGTTGATATGCCCGGGCCGAACAAAGTCATCCGGCCCCGAGCTCGGCTCGATCGCCAGGCGGATAGCGTCGGCTCGTTCGCGCGCGCTCACGCCGGTGGTAAAGCCGTGCCGCGGATGGCCATCGATCGAGATGGTGAAGGCTGTGCCGCGCACCGACGTGTTGACCGGCGCCTGCGGGCCGAGATCGAGCCGATCGCAGTCGGCCTCGGTGAGGCTCAGACACAGGTAGCCCGCAGCCTCGCGGAGCATGAACGCGACGGACTCGGGCGTGGCAAACTGGGCCGGCAGCACGAGGTCGCCCTCGTTCTCCCGCTCCTCGTCGTCGGTCAGCACGACCATTCGGCCGCGGCGCAGTTCTTCGAGCACTTCTTCGATCGGGCTAAACACGCCGCAAGCCTAGCCGCGCCGCAACAAACGGTTCGCACGCCGGCGCGCTTCTACGCTCACAGCATGGCGACGGGCCAGCACATGCCGGATGCCGAGCAGTCTTCGCGCGAGCGGGCAGCCGCGGTCGGCATCGTGCGCACGCTCCGAGACGCAGGCTTCACCGCCTACTTCGCCGGCGGCTGCGTGCGAGATCTGTTGCTGCGGCAAACGCCAAAGGACTACGACGTCGCGACCGATGCCCGGCCGGACGACATCGCCAAGCTGTTCAAGCGCACCTCCGAAGTCGGTGCGCACTTCGGCGTCGTCATCGTTCGAGAGCACGGCGTCATCATCGAGGTGGCCACGTTTCGCGCAGACGGCGAGTACACCGACGGCCGCCACCCGGACAGCGTGACCTTCGCCGGCGAGGTCGAGGATGCCAGGCGCCGCGACTTCACCATCAACGCGATGTTCATGGTGCCGCCCGAGATCAACGGCGGCTCGGCTGAAGATCCACCGGAAGTCATCGACCATGTCGGCGGCCTGGCCGATCTGCATCGACGCTGCATCCGCGCTGTGGGCG
>JBCCQU010000079.1:0-8416 GCA_039208875.1 Planctomycetota bacterium | reverse complement strand
TGCCGAGTGCCGCTTGGATATCCAGCACGAGACTCAGCAGCAGCGGCACGAGGAACAGCGTGAACACGGTCGAGAGCAGCAGGCCGCCCACGACAACGCTGCCGAGACCGCGGTAGAGCTCGGAACCCGAGCCCGGTGCGATGACCAACGGCAGCATGCCGCCGACAGAGGTCATGGTGCCCATCAGGATCGGGCGCACACGCGTGCGCACAGACTCGGCGATGGCCCGACGCGGCGGCATTGCTTCGCCGGACGCAGCATCGCTGTCCGCCTTGCCGGCCATAAAGTTGAGCGCTTGGTGCACGATGAGGATCGCGTTGTTGACGACGACGCCGATGAGCAGCACGAAGCCGAGCATCGTGAGCACGTCGAGTTGTTGCATGGGCTGATAGCGATCGATGGCCGACCAGATGAAGACGCCGAACAGGGCTGCAAAGCCGCCGAGCGTGGCGGGCGGCACGCTCACGAGAATCACGATCGGCTTGACAAAGCTCTGGAACAGCACGCACATCAACAGATAGACGACCGTCAGCGAGAGGAAGAGGGCCGAGCCGAGCGTGCCCGCGAGTGTGCCGTCGCCAATGAGTGCGTTCTGCACGTTATTGAGCTTGCTGGCTGAGCCGCTGAATGCAACGCGGATGGTCGGCGCGATGACGCCGGCTTCGCGGAGCCCGTCGACAATGCCGCGTGCGTCGGCGATCGCGGTCTCGAGCGCCACGCCTTGCGGGGCGGAGAGCTCCAGCGTGATCGCGCGCTGGCGATCGACGCGGTTGATCTGCTGCGGCGTTTGCACCTGCGATATGCGGGCAACGTCTGCAAGCCGCGTGATGAGACCCGACGCGGTCGCGATCGGCGTATCCTGCAGGCCGGCGAGCGTTTTGCGATTCACAGCATCGCCATCGATGACCTTGAGGTCGATCGTCTCGCCGCCGACGCGGTACTCGCCGATGATCGCGCCGTCGCCGAACGACTGCACCGCTTGTCCGAGTTCGGCCAATCGCACGCGGTCGGGCCGCACTTGCATTTCCGGCGTGCCGACGCCGAAGTTGCTGGGGCTAGGCTGCACCGCGAGCGGGCCGAAGCGACCGATGAGTTCGCCCATCAATGCACCGGCGCCGGCTGACAGCTGATCGAGATCGTCACCGATCAGCTCGATCTTGACCGCGGAGCCGGTCGTACCGCCCGTTCGGAACAGCGGCAACTGGAACGCGAAGGCGAGCGTGCCGGGCAGCACTTCCTGGGCTGTGGCGTTGGTCAGCAGGTCCTGGATATCCAGCACGCGGCGGTCGTCGGCCGAGATCGCGCCGTGGAACATGGTCGCGGGCGTTGCAACGAAGAAGTAGTTCTCGATCGGCGGCGGCTGAACAGGATCGCTCGGCACGGGCAAGCCCGCAGCCGGATCCCATCCCCAGCTTGTCGTCTCGGACAACTCGGCCTCGGCCCGTGCGCGCGCTTCGGTGCCGGGCTCGATGTCGCCCGCTTCCCAATACTCGCGCACCGTTGCCTCGATGCGTTCGCCGAACTCCGACTGCTTGTCGATCGTGTAGCCGGGCGGCGGGATGAGGATGCCGAACACGAGGTTGCGATTGCCGGCTGGCAGATAATCCGACGGCGGCCTGAGCACCTGCGTGCCGATGAGCGCCCCCACCGTCATGATCGCGACGATGGCGATGCGGGCGATCCAGCTGCCGCTGAGCTTGTAGACGATGTTGCTGATCGCACGCGGTACGAAGCTGAACACAGACTGCAAAGCCGAACGCAGGCGCGTGAAGGGGCCCGGTCGCTTCGATGCGTCGCTATCCGAGGCTGGTGCCTTCTTCGCGCGCATGAGCCGGGCGGCTGCGGCCGGGATGACGGTGACCGACACAACCAGACTCAGCAGCACGGCTGCGCACACAGCGAGTGCGATATCGCGGAACAACTGCCCCGCTTCTTCCTCGATCAGCAGGATCGGGATGAACACGACGACGGTGGTGAGCGTCGATGCGACGAGTGCGCCGAAGACTTCACGCGAGCCGTCATACGCAGCCTGCATCGGCTTCTTGCCCATCTCCAGGTGCCGGTAGATGTTCTCGAGCACCACGATGGCGTTGTCGACCACCATGCCGACGGCGAAGGCCATGCCCGCGAGGCTGATGACGTTGACCGTTCGGCCGAGGGCCGACATCGCAACGACCGCACCGATCACCGAGATCGGGATCGCCACGGCGATGATGGTCACAGCCCGCGGCGACCACAGGAACAGCATAAGGATGGCGATCGCGATGCCGCCACCGATGAAGATGTTGCTCTGCACGAGCGCGAGCGCTTGATCGATGTACACGGTCTGGTCGTACACCTGTTCGAGAAACAGCGTGCCGGCTTCGTAGCCGAGCCGCTCGGATTGGGCGTCGAGCACGCCGCCCGGCTGGGTGAGTTCGGCGAGTGCTGCCTTGAGGCCGTCCATCACCTCGATGACGTTCGAGCCGACCTCACGTTGTGCATTGATCGCGAGCACGGGCTGGCCCTGCCAACGCACGAAGCTCAGCAGTTCCTTGTGCGTCTCGACAACATCGGCGACGTCGGACGCAAAGATCGGTCCGCCATCGGCGTCGTAGCCGATGACAGTCGTGCGCACATCGTCGGGCGTTTCGTACTGGCTGAGCGTTCGCACACGCACGGCGCTGCTTGCGTCATCGATCTCGCCGGCGGAGACATCGCGATTGGTTTGTTGCAGCGCAGTGACGAACTGCGTCGGCGTGATGCCGCGCTGCGCGAGCAGCGTCGGGTCATAGCGCACCTGCGTCTCGCGCTCGCGGCCGCCGAGCACATTGATCTCGCTGATGCCAGCGACCTGCTCGAGCCGCGTCTTGATGCGGTCCTCGGCGAAATCCTGCAGCAGGCGAACGTCGTGCGCTTCGTTCTCAGCGCCAAACACAATCCACGCGATGTAGTCGCGGTTCTCCGGATCGCTGTCGCTGATGACCGGCTCCTCGGCGTTGTCGGGATAGTCCTCGACCTCGCGGAGCTTGTCGGACACCTCGCGGAGCGCGACTTCTTTCGGCGTACCGGTCTGGAACTCGAGACGTACGCTGCCCTCGCCCTGGACCGAGCTGCTGGTGATCGCGCTCAAGCCGGAGATGCCCTGCAGCTTCTCTTCCTGCTTGTCGACGATCTCCTGCTCGATCTCTTTCGGGCTCGCGCCTTCCCACATCGTCGTGACCGATACCACGGTGTCGTCGACGTTGGGCGTGAGCTGGACGGGCAGCCGCGTGAGCGCGAGCACGCCCGCAATGAGCACGAGAATGACGCCGACCGCGACGGTGACGGGCTGGCGGATGGCGAGTCGCAACGCGTCCATATCAGTTGCTCCCGTTCGCGGCGGCCTGTGCCTTGGCCGGCCCGTTCACCCGCACCGGCGACATCGGGAACAGCCTGGCTGCGCCCTCGGTCACGAGTTGATCGCCGGCATTGACGGAGCCGGCCTCGATCACGACGCGCGATGCAGTCTGGAACAACGGCTTGATGCGCACGGGCCTTGCGACTGCTGCGTCCGGCGGCCCGGTGACGACGTACACAAACTGCCCAGTGTCGTTCCGCTGCACGGCATCTTTGTGAATCGTGAGTCGCTCGACGCGCTCGCCGGTCGGCACAAAGCCGATGACCGACGCGCCCGGCGCGAGCATGCCGTCGGCATTGCTGACGTCGCCGATGAGCGTGAATGACCGACTGACCGGGTTCACGTCGCGCACCGCACGGCTCTTCTGCACGGCTTTGGTCTCGCCCGTCGCGTCGATGCGGATCGATGCCTCGACGTTTCCGGCTGACACGGTCGGCAGCAGGCGCTGCGGCACGTCGAGCCAAGCTTCGAGCGTGTCGATCTCGACGAGTTCGAGCACGGTGTCGCCCTGGTTGGCCCATTGCCCGAGTTCGGTCTGCATGCGAACGACGATGCCCGCGAAGGGCGCGCGCAGCGTGGTGTCGTTCAGCCGCTGCCGGAGCACCGCGGCCCTTGCGTCCGCGAGCGAGACGGAATTCTCGGCGATGCTCAGCCGGGCTCGGCTCGTCGCGAGTTCCGTGCGCGTCCGCCGCAGCTCCTGGTCGTTGACAGCGCCTCGCGACCGCGCGTTTTCGAGGGCCTGCAGCTCCTGCTGCCAGAACTCGACCCAGGCCTGCTGCTCGGTCGCTTGTGCCTCGGCCACGGTGCGATCCTGCTCGGCCGCGGCCAGTTCGAGCCCGAGCACATCGCTATCGAGCCGGGCCAGCACATCGCCCGCAGCTACTCGCTCGCCTTCGTCGGTCGCGAGTTCGATGACGAGCCCGGCTTCTTCGACAGCGACGCTGGCGCGACGCTTCGGCCGGAGGTTGCCGGTCACTCGCGTCTGATCGCCGATGACTTCGAGCACGGCTGCATCGGCGCGCACTGGCGACGGCGGCGGGCCCTGGCTCTCATCCTGAGCGATCGCCCCCGCAACCGTGAGCACGGCCGCGCTTACGAACACAGCGATTCTGTTGATAGTCACGAGTCACTCCCGAGTGGGACATGCTGACGCACTGCCTTCAGTGCGCCGGAAATGGCGGCTTCGTCGCAGCCCAGCCCGCGCAGGCTGAAGCTGGAGAGTTCTTCTGCGATGGCATCGATCACTTCGTCGCTTGGTTGCTCACCCATGCCGAGGCGGGCGTGAAAGGCGTAGAAGGTCTTGTAGTGCAGTACCAAGCTGAGCACCGCGTTTCCGAGTGCAACGCGTTGCGAGTCGTCGGCGGATGGCTGAAGAATCCCGACGGCGTGGGTGAGCGCTGCCATGTGCGGACGGATGTAGAGCTGAAGGATCTCGTCGAGTGCTTCGCTCGGCTCGGCGGCTTCTCGGCAGATCAGGCTCGGCGAGTGGTCTCGCTCAAGACGCACGCAGTGATGCAGGAACAGCCTTTGGAAGATCGCGATCGCGACGGCGGCATCGGCGGACGATTCCGGCGGCGGATCGAATGCATCCCAGGCGGCGCGGGCCTCGGGCCGTTGCATCGCGCGGCGGATCACCGCCAGATAAAGACCCTGCTTCGATCCGAAGTGGTATTTGATTGCGGAGATGTTCGCGGCGGCCCGGTCGACGATCTCGCGGATGCCGACCGCCTTGTATCCCCGCTCGCTGAACAACGCCTCGGCGGCGTCGAGCAGTTGTGTGTGGGTGTCGGTCGGCATCGGCACGGATCAACAGTAGCTCGGCCGGGTGCTTGGTCAAACGCTTGATTGAATCAGACCCAAGGCTCCGAGATGCGGCCTCGGCTTGCCGTTTCGCGCAGAATCTGCCCGCTTGCCCCACTGTGCTGCTGCGATTAGGTTGCACGCAGGGCGGCGGAGGTCCGTCAAACGCGAGACGACTGCACCGGAGCAAGCCTGCTCCAAGGAGGGTTCGTATGGGGCTGCTTTCCAAGCTTTCTGACATGTTCATGGGCAGGCCGACGGGCTACGACGAGGGCGAGAACCCGCAGAGCGGTTCGGCAGAGGGCTCGGCTGACCGGGCGACACTGATGCAGGACCTCAACGGCGAGTCGCCAGCCGAGGGCGAAGCCGGCGCGACCGGCCCCGTCGTCGTCGATCTCAGTGATGACGCCGAGACCAAGGACGACGCGGCATCGAACGACGAAGCAAACAGCAGCCAACTCTCAGACACCGACGATGATCTCGATGGCTTCGAGATTCCGCCGGTTGCTGCTGCGACACCGCCGGCCTCGTCAACGGGCATGTACGGCAGCCAGGCTTCGGGCCTCGCGGCGGAGGCGGCTCGCAAGCCGGCGGATAGCGGCATGATGCCGGTCCGCACGCCGAAGAACCGCCAGGAGCTGCTCGCCGAGTTACAACGCAACTACGCCGAGGTTGTGACGCTGGTGCGCAAGGTCGATACGCATCTCGATCAGCAGGATCGCCGATCGCAGCGGATGCTGGAGATCGCCGAGTCGATCCCGGGGGCGCTGGAGAATCTCACCGCGGTGCGCGCGCAGAACGAGCAGCTCACGAAGGCTGTGGACGACATGGTGCGCACGCTGAACGACGGCAACAAGCAAGCTGACGAATCAGCCGGGGCGCAGTTGCAGGCGCTCGGTCAGGTTCGGTCGCTGCTGGAGAATGCGGGCGAATCGGAGCGTCGCGTTGCCGAATCGCTAGATGAGTTCCGTAGCACGATCGGCGATGTCGCTAGCAGCACGCAGAACCTGGGCGATGTGCTCGAAACGATCAGCACTCGCGAAAGCACACGCGATGAGAAGCTCGCCAACGTGATTCAGCAGAGCCAGCGGTCGTTCTGGACGGCGCTGATTCTCGCGGTGTTGTGCCTTGCCGGTGTTGTGGTCATCGGGATCATCGCGGTCGGGCCAAGCCTCGCGGCGGCCAATGCGGCTGCGACCGCGGAAGCCGAGGCAGCGCCCGCAGGCGAGGCCGATGAGCCGCCGGCACTCGTGACCGAGGAAGAGGAGTCGCTGGACCTCGGCGCCGACTGAGCCCATACTGCGGCCCATGCGCCAACTCCACCGCTCCGCCGTCGGAACCCGTTCTGTACAACTCATCGCGACAGCGGGTCTCGCTGTTGCAGCCATGATCGTCTCCGCATGCGCGAGCGATTCATCATCGCAACGCCGCGTGCGCACGGTTGCCGCGGCGGGAGCGTCGGCGGGCGATCCGCTTGCCCGGGCCGACGCGTTTGTGCCAGACGCGAACGGCATCGTGCTCGACGGCTGGGTGGGCGAGTGGCCGGCCGATGCCGAGGCGGTGGCGGACGAACGCTGGCTGTATCTGCGAGCCAACGTCGAGGGCTTTAACGCCGCGTTGCAGGCGGCTCCGGAGACGCTTGAGTTCTGGCTCGATACCGATGCGGATCCCGCGACGGGGCATCGGCACGACTCGCCCGACACCCCGGCGGTGGCTGCGGCCCTCGGTGTGGATCTCATCGTGGCGTTCTCGCCCAACACCCCCACCGGCGCGGGCCGAGGTGCCGACGTGTTCGCGGTGTCGCCGATGGGCAGCCGTGAGTCGCTGGGGCAGGGCGAGTATCAGCTCGGCATCGCACCAAGCTACGCCGCGGACTGGGTCGAGATTCGCCTCGCAAGACAGGCTGCGACACCGGCAAATTCAAGCGATCTGAACAAAGCCGGACAGGCGACGGGCCTCGCCGTTCTGCGTGACGCAAACGGCACGATCGTCGGCTGGAGCGGCTTCGACGAAGCGACTGGCGAAGACCGCCCGTTCCGCGTCGAGCTTCCCGCGTTCAGCGATGCAAATGCTGCGACGCCGATCCCCGCGAAGCCCGACGATGCGATTCGCGTGGTCAGTTGGAACGTGCTGTTCGGCTCGCCCGTCGAGAATGCAGCCCCGTTCGCACGCGTGATCGAGGCGCTCGATCCGGATGTCGTCTTGCTGCAGGAATGGACCGTTGACTCCGCGGATGAGATCCGTTCGTGGCTCTCGGCCAACCTCACCGAGATGCTGGGCCCGGACGAGTCGTGGTCGGCAGCCATGACGGGCGCTTGGGGCGTCGGTGTTGCGAGCCCGCATCCGATGGTCATGACGGAAGGCGCGGCCATCGATGCAATCTCGGGTGACGGTTTGCTGCGCATGGTGCCGGTTATCGTCGATACGCCTGCGGGCCAGATCGCTGCGGCAACCGTTCACCTGAAGTGCTGCGGCTCGGCCGACTCGCGAGAAGATCGACAGCGTGTGGAGGAGGCCGCAGCCATCCGCGACTATCTCGCGGTGACGTTCGATGAGGCAGCCGCACCGACGCTCGTCGTGGGCGGCGACCTGAATCTCGTCGGCTCGCGCGCACCGCTCGACACGCTCATCAACGGCTCGATGCACGGCGGGCATGATCTCGATGTCGTGCCGTTGGCTTCGCTCGGCGAAGGCGATTCGCTCACCTGGCGCGACGCGAATTCGCAGTTTGCAGCCGGTCGGCTCGACTGGATGATGACCGGATCGGCGAGCACAGATCTTGTCAATGCGTTCATCTTTGACACGAGCCGACTCGATGCTGCCTCGCTCGCCTTGGTTGGTGTGCAGCCGACGGATACGGACGTGAGCGATCACCTGCCGCTCGTGGTGGATGTGCGCCCAAGGCGATAGCAGACGCAGATCAGTCGGCGTCAGCATCCGACAAGTTGGCAACGTCGCAGCCGATAGCATCCTTGGCATGCAGCACGCCGAGCTTGACCAGGGCGTTGAAGGCGGCGGCTTGTTCGGCGCGTTTCTTGGAGTTGCCCCAGGCCGAGTCGAAGATGTCGGCTCCCACTTCCGCAGCAACCTTGAAGGCTTTGGCATGGTCCGGGCCTTGTTCATCCAGCACGCGGTACGACGGCATCGGTAGCTCGACCTGCTGACAATGCTGCTGGAGGAGTGATTTGTAATTCTGCTGGTGGCTGCTGTTGGCGGCTTCGTCGATCGCCGGCCCGA
>JBCCQU010000078.1:0-8458 GCA_039208875.1 Planctomycetota bacterium | reverse complement strand
TCGGCAAGGGCTGCTGCCAGGCGCTCAAGGGGCAGGGCTGCCGCGTGATCGTGACGGAGATCGATCCGATCTGCGCGCTGCAGGCAACGATGGAGGGCTATCAGGTCGCGACGCTCGAAGACTTCATCGACACGGCCGACATCTTCATCACGACGACCGGCAACAAGGACATCATCACCCTTGAGCACATGAAGCAGATGAAGAACAAGGCCATCATCGGCAACATCGGCCACTTCGACAACGAGATCCAGATGGAGAAGCTGATGGCCGACGCCGACGTCGAGCGCGTCACCATCAAGCCTCAGTTCGATGAGTTCGTGTTCAAGAGCAAGGACACGTCGATCCTCGTGCTCGCTGAGGGCCGCCTGCTGAACCTCGGCTGCGCCACCGGCCACCCGAGCTTCGTGATGTCGGCCAGCTTCACCAACCAGGTGATCGCTCAGATCGAGCTGCACAGCAACACCGATGCGTACGAGAACAAGGTGTACATGCTTCCCAAGCACCTCGACGAAGAGGTCGCCCGCCTGCACCTTCCGCACCTGGGCGCGAAGCTCACGAAGCTGCGCGACGATCAGGCTGAGTACATCGGTGTGAGCACCGAGGGCCCGTACAAGCCCGAGCACTACCGCTACTAAAGAGCGATACTGAATGACCATCGGCTGCATCGCCTAACCGCGGTGCAGCCGCTTCCAACGCTGCGACACAACGCACAACGGTTGGCGAGGAACCGCTATGCATATCCGCGACATCTTCAGCCAGCAGCGACCGACCTTTAGCTTCGAGTTCTTCCCGCCAAAGACCGAGTCCTCCGCGCAAGCTCTCTACGAGAACATCAGCGAGCTGACCGAGCTCAAGCCCACGTTCGTGAGCGTGACGTACGGCGCCGGCGGCTCGACCCGCGAACTCACGCACGATCTCGTCGTTCGTTTGCGCACCGACACGCCGCTCGACCCGGTGCCGCACCTGACGTGCGTGTGCCAATCCGAGTCGGAGATCGGCTCTCTGCTCGAGCGGTACGCGGAAGCGGGCATCAGCAATGTGCTCGCGCTACGCGGCGATGTGCCGGCCGATCGTCCGGGCCATTGCCACACGCAAGACGACTTCCAGTACGCGAGCAAGCTCGTTGAGTTCATCAAGGGTTTCTCAGGCCACCCCGATCCGCGCGGCTTCGGCATTGGCGTCGCCGGCTTCCCGGAGGGCCACCCCGGCTGCCCGGATCGGCTCGCGGAGATGGACAACCTCAAGGCCAAGGTCGATGCGGGCGCAGACTACATCGTGACGCAACTGTTCTTTGATAATCGCGACTTCTTCGACTTCCGCGACCGCTGCCGATTGGCCGGCATTGATGTGCCGATCATCGCGGGCATCATGCCGATCACGTCCGCCAACGGCATGCGGCGGATGGCGCAGCTCGCTGCCGGTGCGCGGTATCCAGCCCCACTGCTGCGTGCGATCGCGCGTGCCGGCGACGACGCCGAGTGCGTGCAACGCGTGGGCGTGCATTGGGCGACCGAGCAATGCCGTGACCTGCTCGAGAACGACGTGTGCGGCATTCACTTCTACACATTGAACAAATCGCTCGCGACACGCGAGATCTACGCCAGCCTCGGCGTGAAAGACTCGCACGCGCTCGCGTCTTAACGGCAGCGGCTACGAACGGGCCGCAGCGATCAAGCCATCGAACAAGCCTGAGCCGAGCGGAGCAAACGCGGTGCGCTCCGGGTGCCATTGCACGCCTACCCAGAACCGCCTCGACGTATCTGCGATAGCTTCGATCACACCGTCCGGCGATCGCCCCACCACCGCGAGCGTGCCTGCATCGGTGATGGCTTGTTTGTGGCGACTATGCACGACGCCGGTCCGCATGCCACCCGCGACGTGCGTCATTGCAACGTCGTGATCGACATCCCAGTGCGTCGCGACGCCATCGGTCGAGTCCGGCATGTATTGATCGAGCTTGCCCTGAGCGTGCAACGCCATCATCTGCATGCCGAGACACACGCCGAGCATCGGCTTGTCCGCTACCAGCAACGCCTCGATCAACGACGACTCGAACGCTTGCCGATCGGTGTGTACCGGCGTGACGCGAGCGTCGGTCGCAACGCCGAACGGCTCCATCACCGGGTCATCGCCGCCGGTGAGCACGAAGCCGTCCAACCGCTCGGCGTAGTCGCTCGCGAGGTTCGCATCCGGCGACATTGCGACTGGCAGACCGCCGGCCTTTGTGATCGCGTGCGCATAGGTGCGGTAGCTGAACCATCGCTCGCCGTACTTGGCCTCGGCGATGTCTGTCGAAATCCCGATGATCGGTGCTCGCGTCGTCACGCTGGAAGCGTAGCGGTCGATACCATCGCGACATGTCGACATGGGCCCGCTGGCTTCTCGTGATCTCCGTGTTGGTCGCAGCCCTCGCATGGCTGCTCGTCACGCCGTCAGCCTCGACCACCACCGACGACACCCCGTCAGAGCCGCTGCTGCCACCGGGCGACATCGTCGGCATCCTGCACGGCGGCGTCACCGTTCGCGATGCCGGCAATGGTTGGCTCGTCATAACCGATGACCTGGCGTGGCCCGCAGCTCAACAGAGAGTCAGCGCTGCCCAGCGTCTGCTTTCGTCCGCAAGCGGCAGACTCGCGACAAACGCTGCGGATGTCAAAAACGACGGCGTCATCGTGTTCCGCGAAGCCGACGGCACGCAAGGCCCGATGCCGTTCGCACTCGCCGGCCAAGCCCTAGCTGGCGAGCGACGTATCCGCCTCGGCGAGGCAACGCCGCCGCGATGGCTGCGTGTCGAGAGCCGAATCGCCGATCTGCTTGAAGGCCCCAACCTGCGCGCATGGCGATCGACCACACCGTTCGAGGTGCTCCCGGCGACCGCGATCACCGAGATCGATCTTGCCTCCGGCGACGCCAACATCAGGCTCAGCAAGCGAGGTCGAACGTGGCAGATCACAGAGCCCGTGAACACCGCTGCCGAATCCGATGCTGTGGAAGGCCTCATCGCGAATCTGCAAGCGATCGAAGGCTCCGCGATCCGATCGGCGAGCAATCAGACCATCGATGCGTCCGGCCAAACTATTCGAGTCAGCGGTCGACGACTCGGCGCGAGCGAAGCGACCGTTGTGTCGCTCGATGCGGAGACTGCGGATCTCTTCGACGCGCCGCGTGGCGTCTCGACGATCGTCGGCCTGACCGAAGCCCCGCTCGGCCCGGCACTTCTCGATCTCGCATCGCCGCCCCTCACGCCGGTCATGCTCGATCCGGCTGCGTACATCCGCCGCACCGCGATCTCGCAGCCGGCGGGCGATGTCCGCCGCGTGCGCATCACAGCGGGCGATGACATTCTCGCTGATCTCTCGCGCGGAGCCACGGGCTGGCCCGAGCCGATGCCCGCCGGACTCGATGACGCTGCCGACTTGCAGGCCGCGTTCGATGCGGGTGCTTTCGCGGAAGTTCTCGCCGTTGCTGTGCCATCACGCATCACGATCGATACCGACCCGAGCGCATCCGCGTTGTCGGTCATCGCAGCGGGTCTCGGCGGCGATCCTGTCTTTGCCGGGCGTGCGTGGCTCGATGACGAAGGCCTGCTTTGTCTGCAAGCCGGACCGGTCACGCGTTGTTATGTTGCCGGCGCTGCTGAGGACTCGCGAGCGATCGCGATCGTCGCTCGCTGGCTGAGCCTTGCCAAAGACTGACCGCTATCGCTGACTGACGCTCGCGCGTGCGATGTCGCTCCGCATCACCATGCCGGGAAAGCTGACCTTGTCGCACGCGGCGTACGCCTGCTTCGCTGCATCTTCGAGTGTGTCGCCGAGCGCGGTCACGCCGAGCACGCGTCCGCCCGCAGTCACCACGCGACCCTCCGCGTCGAGCTTCGTGCCCGCGTGAAACACAGTGACGTCGTCCATCGCGTCGGCCTCGTCCAACCCCTCGATGACCTGTCCGGTTATCGGCTTGGCCGGATACCCCTCGCTCGCGAGCACGACACAGACTGAGGGCCGCGGATCAAACTCGACCTCGACTTCGTGCAGCTTGCGTCGGCATGCGGCGCTCAGTACCTGTGCGAGGTCGCCGCGGAATCGGGCCATCAGCGGCTGACACTCCGGGTCACCGAATCGCACGTTGAACTCCAGCACCTTCGGCCCGCCGGGCGTCAACATGAGGCCCGCGTACAGCACGCCGCGATAGTCGATGCCGTCGCGCTTGAGCGCGTCGATCGTTGGCACCAGAACGTCGCGTTCTATCCTGGCCATCGTGGCGTCGTCGATGGCGTCGCTCGGGCAATACGCGCCCATCCCGCCGGTGTTGGGGCCGGTGTCGCCGTCCCCGATTCGCTTGTGATCCTGACACGGCGGCAGCACCGCCAGCGTTCGGCCATCGGTGATCGCCAGCACGGATACTTCACGCCCTACGAGCCGTTCTTCGATAACGACCTTCGCGCCCGCGTCGCCGAAGGCCTTGTCGACCATGATCGCGCGGATCGCAGCCTGCGCCTCCGCCTTGGTCTCGGGCACAAACACACCCTTGCCCTTGGCAAGCCCGGCTGCCTTGATGACCGGTGCCTCGTCGCGCGTCTCGACGTACGCCTCCGCAGCTTCCGCCGACGAGAACACACGCCCATCGGCGCACGGAATGGACGCTGACCGCATCAGGTCTTTCGCCCAGGCCTTGTCAGCCTCGAGCCGTGCTGCCGCCTGCTTGGGGCCGAACACCAGCCGCGAGTCGCTGGCGAGCTCGTCGGCAAAGCCTTCAGCCAGTGGGTCCTCCGGCCCGATGACCACCAGGCCGATGTTGTGTTGCTCGGTGTACTGGCGAAGCCGATACAACTCGTTCCGCGTCACCGGCACATCGACCGGCGTGCCGAGCATCGCCAGCCCCGGGTTGCCCGCGTGCGTCACATGCAGCGACCGCACGCTCGGCGATTGCTTGAGCGCATGAGCGAGTGCGTGCTCCCGGCCGCCACCGCCGATCAGCAGCACGTTCTCGGTTTGGGGCGCGTTGATGTTCTTCGGCTTCGATTCGGATGTCGTCACGCCACGAGCCTAGCTGCATCGGCACCGCTCGGCGGGCTGCTGCTCACGCATCTTTGCGGGCCGGACACGCGCGTGCTCGGGTCGGTTAGTATCTCCAAACTTGCCGACGCCACCCCGCACCATCTCGCGACCGCTCTCGCGCAGCCTCGCCGGCGTGATGTCTGGCGTTGCTGCTGCACTCATGGCGGCGAGCGGCACCGCAGCGACGCAGACCAACGCCCAATCGACAGCCGGCCCGGACGACTTCGCCGGCGTCCGACTCAGCGTGCCGACCGAGCGCGGCGAAATCGACCTTGCCTCGCGCATCGCCTTCGCCTGGACAGAGCGCGTCGGCGAGGTCGCCGTGCAACGACTGCTGCTGACGGGCAACGTCCGTGTCACGCTCGGCCGAACCACCTACAACGCCGAGCGAGCTGTGCTCTGGGTCCGCAAGCTCGACGCGCAGCCGGGCGGCAGAGTCACGCGGCAGGTCTACGCATACTTCGATGATCTTGGTGCGACCGATGCCCGCGCCGGGTCGGGCCTTCGTGCCGAGCGCATCGGCGTCGAGGCTGTTCTCACCACGTCGCGCGGCGTCAGGCTCACAGCCGATCGACTCGAGCGTCGACCCTCGCGTGACTCCTTCACACGCGAAGCCGACAATGCTCTCGCAGGCCTGCTCCGCGGCGATCCGGAAGTACCGACCTTCGACGAGCGCATCCAGCGACAGGTCAACGCGTCAGCAGTTGCGCCGCGCACGCCGCAGCGTCCGACACCGACCGACCCAACGCCACAGCAACCCGCGACCACGCCGCAGCGAGCACCGGCGGTTGATCGTGACCCGAGCCGACTCCGCGCCGAGCCGCCCACGTTCGAACCCACGCGGCCAGCGCAGCGGCCCACGCGTCGGCCCGGCAGCCGACCACCGACCCCGCTCGGCCCCGCACCCGACGAAATCTTCGTGACCGATCGCGGCGTGCAAGAGCCGGAGCTTGCGCCCGGCGTTGAAGCCGCCGATCCCGCTGCCAGCTTCGACAACCTTTTCGGTGCCAAGCAGGGCACGTTCGTGCTCGACGCCGGCGACATTGCGGTCGTCCGCGGCGAGGAACGCAACAGCCTGATCCTCACCGGCCGAGTCGCGGTGCAATATCGAGCTCCCGGCCGCAACGCACAGACGCTGCAGATCACCGCCGAGCGAGCGGTCGTCTTCCTTCAGCCCGGCCCGCTCAGCCAGTTCCTGCGTTTTGCCCGCGAGGATGTGCTCGGCATTTATCTCGAGGGCGACGTCGTCGCGCAGTCATCCGGCCAGACCGAGACCACGCTGCGCGGCCCGCGTGCGTACTACGACGTTGAGGAAGATCGGGCGCTGCTGCTCGATGCGGTGCTCATCGCCGAGGCCGACAGCATCGACGTGCCGCTGTACGTTCGCGCCGAGCAGCTCCGGCAAGAAGGCCCGAGGCAGTTCGTAGCCGAGCAGGCCCGCGTCGCGAATACGCGCTTCGCCGAGCCACCGTTCGCTTTCGGCGTGAGCGAGGTCGAGATCGAACGCTACCGCCGATCGAACGGCCAGGTCAGCACCGCGATCGACGCGAGAAACGCGACGCTACGTGCCGGCGATTTGCCGTTCTTCTGGTGGCCTCGCTTCGTCGGCGATCCCTCACGTTTGCCGCTCCGATCGGCATCGGTCGAGACCGAGAGCGAAGAAGGCACCGCCATCCGCACCGGCTGGGATCCGTTCACCATCGCCGGCATCGAGCCGCCCGAGGGCTTCGACGCCGAGGTCCTGCTCGATATCTCCACGCTCCGCGGGCTCGCAGCCGGCGTCAATACCGAGTGGGATCGCGGCGATATCGAAGGCAACGCATTCCTCTACGGCGTGTTCGACGACCGTGGCGACGACAGGCTCCGCTCCGGCCCCACCATCGATCGCGACGGCGGCTTCCGCGGCACAGCACTTGTCGAACACCGCTGGCGCGTCAACGAACTCTGGACGCTCACCGCAGAGCTCAGCAGCACCACCGATGCCAACTTCTACGACTCGGTCTTCGAGCAATTCCTGCGAGACCGCCGCGAGTTCACAACGCGTGTGCACCTGGCCCGCCGCGACGAGCGCTCACTGCTAACGATCGAAGCCAAGACCAACCTCGACGACTTCGTCGCCAACGACTTCTTGCTGCAGAGCAACGGCTACAACACCGACAAGCTGCCCGAAGCTGTCTACACCACGCTGAATGACGATCTCTTCCAGGCCATCGCGCCCGGCCTCATGACATACAGCACCGAGTCACGCGTCGGCCAGCTCCGGCTTAACTTCGACGAAGTCCCGGCCATCGAACGCGGACTCAACCGCCGCGAGGCACGCGAGAACTTCGCGCTTTCCAGCAACGCCCTGGCCGTTGCCGACGGCCTCCGCGACATCGGCCTCAGCGAATCCAACATCTGGCGGCTCGATACACGCCACGAGCTGCGCATGCCGCTCGACTTCGGCCCCATCAACGTCGACCCGTTTGTCGTCGGCCGCGGCACCGTGTACGACACCGACTTCAGCGAGTTCAGCCCAAACGAGACCGACAACGCACGCCTGTGGGGCGCCGCCGGCGTCTCGATCGGCACCACGCTGACACGCGTACACAACAACGTCGAGAGCCGACTCTTCGACCTGCACCGCCTGCGTCACATCATCGAGCCGGGCGTCACCGTCTGGCACGCGGGCAGCACCATCGATCGCGTCAACCTGCCCGTGTACGACGACAGCGTTGAATCAATCATCGAAGGAACGCAGCTGCGGGCCGGCATCGATCAGACCTTCCAGACCAAACGCGGCGGCCCCGGACGCTGGCGCAATGTCGACGTCTTCGTGCTCCGCACCGAGTACGTCTTTGCGTCCGACGACGTCGACGTTGAGAGCCCTATCGGCCGATTCTTCCAAGACCGGCCGGAGCTCTCCAACCCCGGCGAGTACTTCAACATCGAAGCGCTGTGGCAGGCGACAACCGCCGTTTCGCTTGTCGGTCGTGTCGTCCACGACATCGATACACGCCAAGCCTCATATGCAACCGGCGGCATCCGCTTCGACCACGGCTCGGCGTTCCGCACGCAGGCCGACTTCCGGCACGTCGAAGCACTCGACTCCAATATCGTCGGCCTGGCCGGCGCGTACGAGTTCGGCCCCAAGTACAGCGCCGACTTTCGCGTGCAATACAACACCGCAGTAGATGACTTCCAGACCATCTCGTTCGGCGTTATCCGTGAGTTCCCCAATGTCGCCGTCGGAGCGAGCGTGAACTTCAACAACATCGCCGACGAAACGAGCTTCGGCTTCATCATCAGACCGACCGGGCTTAACGAGGCGTTCGGGGCCCGCGGCATCGGCGGCAGAAACGCCGGCGCAGGCGGCTAACGCGTAAACAAAGCCGCCCGCCCCCGAAAACGGGAAACGGGCGGCG
>JBCCQU010000077.1:0-8466 GCA_039208875.1 Planctomycetota bacterium | reverse complement strand
GGCGGTCAGCGTCAGGTTGTTGCGCGCGTGGCATCTGCCTCTTGTTGCGAAAGCGGCCGGCTGTCTTGCAGCTCATGCAAGTGATGCGGCGGCTCGGCTTCTCCAGACTCGATCGCCTCGGCAGCCTGCCGCATCCCATTGAGCATGCCGCTAAAAACAAAGTTGTGCAGCGGGAGCACCGTGTACCAATACGCCAGCCCCAGCAGACCCTTCGGCCTAAATCGAGCTGTCATAATGAGCATTTGTTCGCTGCCGCTCGGTTCGATATCGAACGAAAGCTCCGCGACGCCGGGCACTTTCATCTCGGCCCGCAGTTCCAGTCGTTTGTCGCGTTGCACATCGGTCACGCGCCAGAAGTCGAGCGCCTCGCCGTACGTCACGGTCTCCGGGTGCCGCCGACCTCTGCGAAGACCGGGGCCGCCCACGAACTGATCCATCCAGCCGCGAATCTTCCAAAGGATGTTCGCTGCGTACCAGCCATGGCCGCCACCCACACGGCACACGGCTGCGAACACCGCTTGCGGTGAGGCCGCGATTTTCTTTGTCCGCCGATCGACAAATGTCGTGCCGCCAGCCCAATCCGGATCGCCCGGGATCACGCCGCTCGCCGACCAGATCGTCGATACCGCGCCGGTGCGGATCCGCTCCAGTGCGCGATGAATCGACCGCTTTGGCGTGATGGTCGCGCGTGGCAGCAGCCGATCGGCCACATCGCTGCGGACGACGACCTCGTTCCGCAGACCTTCTGCCAACGGCCTCGCAATGGCCGGGCTCACCGGCGTGACAAGCCCGATCCATAGCGAACTGAGCTTTGGCGTGAGCACCGGCAGCGGAATCACGATCCGCCGAGGCAAACCCAGTGCGTCGGTCATGTGGTCCATCAATTCGCGATACGTCAGCACCTCTGGCCCGCCGATCTCCAGGCACTCGCCCACCGATTCGGGCCGCTCCAGCACACCAACCAGATACGCGAGTGTGTCGATCACGCTAATCGGCTGACAACGCGTGTTCACCCACTTGGGCGTCACCATGACCGGCAGGCGCTCAACGAGGTATCGCAGGATCTCGAACGAGGCAGAGCCCGAGCCGAGGATCATCGCCGCCCGCAGCGTGGTCAGCGGCACATGCGACTCTCGCAGAATTGCTTCGACCTCTTGCCGAGATCGGAGATGCTTGCTCAGCCCGCTTCCTGTTTCGCCCAAGCCGCCTAGATAAATCGTTCGGCGAACGGTTGAACCCTCGATGCCTTTGACAAAGGACTGCGCCAACTGGCGATCGCGCTCAGCGAAGTCACCGGAGCCAGATTCCATCGCGTGGATCAGGTAGTACGCCGCGTCGCAGCCCTCCGCTGCTCTGCGGACCGCCGACGGATCGAGCGCGTTGCCCTCGACGACGCGCACGCGCTCGTCGCGAGCCCAATCGCGAGCATCCAGCTTGCGTGCCGACCGCACCAGGCAGGTGATGCGGTACCCACGCTTTAAAAGCTCGGGCGCGAGGCGACCGCCGATGTAGCCGGTCGAACCGGTCACGAGCACATGTTTGTGGAGAGTCTCAGTCACAGGCGTTTCGTAATGGCCGGGATGCCCGCAATAAACACCTTTGCACGAACGCCGATCTGCTGCGGGCCTCGCCAACCGGCAAGAGACCTGCTACGCCATAGCCCCGCGAACGCGCGGATCGATGGACGCACTCGCAGCTCAATGCAGTCATCGTTACCGATGATCGACACCGGCGACCCATTGAGATGGCCAACCAGCCGGCCGGCCACGCTTACTTTGGGTCTGTAGCGTCATCCTTCGTCCGAATCTTGATGATCCCGTCGAGGTGCCATTCTGCGTGCTCAGCATTCGCACCCGTGCCGCTCGGCACCTTGATGCTCATCTCGCGAAACTCGTAAGTGATCTCCGCGTTGCGTCCGGTGAGACGGTCGTACAGACCAATTGCGAGATCGGGCCAGGTCTTTGTGTGCTGGTCGGACATGCGTATCTCCTTGCTTCATCGCTTCGTGTTGATGTATCGGGCGGATGTCGAAATTGCTGCACCGAAGTGCGAAGAGCGTATCAGTCGTCCACTCGCACACCGGCAAGTTCGGGTTGCTCTTTGGCGATGAGGACATCCTTGAGATCGCCGATCGAGCGGATGTGAAGATCGCGCTGCGGGAAGGCGATTTCGATGTCGGCTTTGCGGAACTCTTCGAGAATCAGCATGTGCAACTCGTGCCGAACCGAAATGATGTGGTTGACATGCGGGATGAACACGCGCAGCTCGAAGTTGAGTGTGCTGTCACCAAAGCCATTGAAGACCACGAAGGGTTTCGGATCTTCGAGCACGTTTTTTGCCCTCGACGCAACTCCAAGCAGAATCTCCTCCGCTTTACGCGCATCGCCGGAGTAGCTCACGCCGACCGGAATGATCAGCCGCAACAGCGGATCCGATAGCGTCCAGTTGATGACGTCGCCGGTGATGAAGTTCTTGTTGGGAATGATGAGTTCTTTGCGATCCCAATCGGTGATCGTCGTAGCCCGCATGCGGATGCGTGTCACAGTGCCGTTCACGCTGCCGACGGTGACGGTATCGCCGATTCTGATCGGACGCTCGGCGAGGATGATGAGGCCAGAGATGAAGTTGGCGAAAATCTCCTGCAGTCCGAACGCAAGGCCGAAGGTCAAAGCCGCGGCCAGCCATTGAATGTTCGACCACGCAAGATTCACAGCACTGAACGCGGCCGCGACGCCGATGATTGCGATCAAGTATTTCAGCACCATGCTGAGCGCATATCTGCTGCCCGCATCAAGCGGCAGCCGCTGCAAGACGACAATCTCGATGAGGCCCGGCAGGTTCCGGAACGCGATGAACGTCGCGAGCAATGCAACAGCAGCAAGGCCAACATCCGCGAGCGTGACGGAGATCACAGACGACGCAGTCGTCTCATCGGAGGGGGCAGCCGACGGAAGCGGCAACGGCAGGGCCGACGATGATGGCGAAGCGGCAGTGGTCGCGCTGCCGACATTCGCATCTGTCGATGCGGGTTGTGATTCAGTGACTGGTGTGGTCTCGAGCAGCGGGATGGTGTTTGCCGCGTCTACCTCTACCAGCCGCTGGTTCGGATACACCTCCACCTGCTCAAGCATGCGCAACGCCGGCAGCACATCCGCCCAGACGGCGTACAGGCTCAGCACCGCACCGATCGCGAGCGCAGTTCTGAACAACTGACGGGTCTGCATGCTAATGTTGGGCAGATCAAGCTTGTCCTCATCGATCGGCGGCAGCGTGGCCTCGGTCGGTGCATCGTCATCCTTGGCCGAGCCCTCAATCTGGGCCGCCATCGCCTGCTCTCGGCGCCTGCGAGCATCTTCGACAGCCACCCGCCGCCGTGCCAGAAACAGCCAACGCACGAGCAGCCCGTTGATGAGCAACAGCAGAAGTACGATCGCGATGGTGGCTTCGATGCGGCCTTCGAGTTGGAGTGCTGTGTAATGGAATCCAAGCCAACTCAGCACAGCAAGTGCTACCGGCACCGCGACAATCGCGGGGTACCAAACGACGCGCAAGCGATCGACCCACCCATCACGCCGCTGCCCGAGCCACGCGCTCGCCAGTGGACCGTGCGGACGAACGAGGCGTTGCAGCAACACCGCTGATGCAAGCATCGCCCCCGTAAACACAATGCGACTCACCGATGCCTTGGCACTTTCATCGCCGAGCCGGTCCAACGCCAAAACAGCGACCGCAGCCACGACCGCAACGGGGACATACCAGCGCAGGTGCGCTCGAACAAAGCGCATCCCGACAGCCGGCCAGCGGAAGTGGGCGCCGCCAAGGCCATCGACTCTGCAACCGTGATAGGTGAAACGTAGCACAAACAACAGAAACGCCGCAGCCTGTAGCCCATGGCCGAGAGATAGCAGAAGATCAACCTGATCCGCCGGCCGGGCGAGTACCCAGCCGAGCCACCACACCGTGGCGGCACCCGGCAGCGACGCGACTGTGGTGTATCCCAGAGCCCGGAGCGTGAGCCCGAAGTGATCGGTACGGAAGCGGCTCACCTGGTCAGCGTTTGCCTTGAGCCTGCGCTTACAGACACGACCGGTCGCGAAGGTGAGCACAAGCGTCGCTACGGCAAAGATCGTCGTCGGGAACCGGTTTCTGATGTCTGTCCAAATACGCTGCAATCCGTCTCGCCATGTTTGACGATCCGCAATCAGCGTTATCGCAGTCTGTGTATCTTCAACGAGTGCTAAACGATCCGCGGGAATGCTGCGCACCCACAGGATTCGTTCGCGGATAAACGACTCATAGGCCGAGGTCGCTTGAAACAGCTGCTCGGCATCCCTGGCCAGCGTTAACAGCACATCTTGATACCGATCGGCATCGCTTTCGAGCTCAGCTAGCACGTCTCGGCGTGCTGTCACCAACTCAGTCGCGACAGCCTGCACATCCGCTGCGCTTGCTTCCGTCCCGGCCACGGACGCCAACAGCGTCTCGCGCGCCCGGCTGATGTCGTCTGAACCGGCTCTAGCATCCTGCCGCTCGAAGAGCGTGAACTCGATCTCAGCAAGCTCTTCCTCTGTGTCGCGAAGCCTGCGCTCGATCGCAACAAGATCTGGCAGTGATTCAAACTCGCGTCGCAGCAGCAGGCCCGTCGCCCGGTCCAGCCCGCTCGATGCAAGCCGTTGCTGCACCGCTGCGTATCGCTGTCGCAGGGCTGCAAATTCGCTTCGCACGCGAGCCGCTTCCTCGCTCGCGAGCGAGATACGCATCGGAATACTGGTCGCGGCCGTTCGCTGTTCAGCCAGCCGCGTTGGGTCGGCCGCCTATGGCTGGAGGGGCGGGGCGCGCCGCGCCGCCTCGCGTCGCAAACGTTCAGCATCGCGAGCGGCTCGCTCTGCTTCGAGTTGTCGGCGAGCCGTAACCAATTCCCGCCACGCTGTAACTAATTGCTCAGCTTCAGCGACCGCTCGCACAGCACGATCTCGACGCGCCGGCAACAGATCACGCCGCGCGTCGTAGCTCGCTCGCTCTGCCTCTAACTCGTCAATCCGCGCGCGTAACTCACGTTGCTCTGCCAGCAGCGAGGTTCGTCGCGCGATCGTCAATGCCGGGTCCGCATCCGCTGGGGGGGACGCAGCCATCGCTTCCTCAACGAGCGTGAGATCCTGCCGGCGTTGCGGCAGCGAATCCTGAATCTGCGTTCGGCGTTCCTGTCGCCGGGTGGTCTCGTTCTGGAGCTGAGATTCTGTCTGTCTCGCAGCCGTCAGCCGGGCAATGGCTTCGGCTTCGCCCTGCTCAAGCTGAACGAGAGTTGCATCGGCCGGGATGTCCGGCGTCGGAACCGCCGGCGAGCGAGACAACTCTTCGCGAATAGTTTGGAGCCGCTGCGGCGCATTCTCTGCCTCGGCTCGAAGAGCCGCCGCCGCTTCAGCCGATTTTGCCGCTCGGTCCAGCCGCTGAAGAGCTTCCTCGTACAGCGCCTTCGCCGCTTGTTCCGTTTCGCTCAGACCGGCGAGTCGCTCACGAATAATCTCAGCCGAAACCACCTCCGGCGTCACTTGAGTTTGCAAATCTGGCGTAGCGTCAACCGCTGGCGCCAGCTCAGTCTGAGCAAACGACGGTGCACCAAGCGCGAGTGCGATGGCAACGAAGCGAACAAGCAGCATGCCGCTACAGTATTCCAGCCGGGCACGGTGCTGCCGGATGCCGCTAGATACGGTGCGGGTCCTGCGGATCGGCTTCCGGCCGCTGGCTCTCGGAAGCCTCGGTCACGGCGTACAGGCGTCGAGCTCAGCAACCACCGACTGCACATCCGTCGCATCGAGGTTGCCATCGCCATTGCGGTCGGCCTCCGCATCGCACGGCGGCAGGCTCGACAGAATCGCGTCGTACGCGTCGGAGACTTCCTGGTCACTCAGCACGCGGTTGTAATAGCGATACACAGCGATGCGGCCGGCGAGCGACGACGCGCTGAGACTGCCGACAGCACTCGATGTGACCTGCCCGAGGCCCGATGGATTGCCACCCGCCCAGCGATCTGTCGCTGCAAGCGTCATCGTTGCCCGGGGCTGACCGTCGATGTAGAGCCGCGCGATGCCCGACGGGGCGTCAATGACTGCCACCGCCTGCGTCCAGGCATCCGCAACGGTCGTCGTGGTGCGGGTGACGGTAGGGGAGCCGTTCTGCACATCGAGCCGAAGCTCGTTACCGCTCAGCCAGAGCGCAGCCCCGCGAGCGCTACCGCCCGCTTCCCAGAGAATCTGGTTGCCCGACAATTGATCAGCGCGGAACCAGAGTTCGACTGTTGATCTTCCCCGTGACAACTCTTCGTAGTCAGCCCCGCTCGCAGCAGCCGCGGGAAACTCATACGCCGAGAAAATCCCGGTCGGTCCGTCAGCGACCGCGACCGGCGCCAGCGCGGATTGAAACGTCCACAGCCGCGACGTATCGCTTCCGGGCACCGAGACTTCCCACGCCGAGTTGTCGGGCGCGTCCTGCCACGCAACGTTGTTCGCCACGATGCCGCTCGGCAGGTTGTCAGCCAAGCTTCCGCACCCCGCGTTCGCAGCGGCGACGTCGAGGTAGCCAAGGATGTCGAAGTAGCTCGCGAAGCCATCGTCATCAAGATCGCCCGAGCAATCGAGCGGCCCACGAATCTTCAACACGCCGTTGCCTGTGAATTGCTGCGGGTGTGACTGAGCCGAGAACGTACCGCCGGCAACAGCCTGGCCACCGATCTCGAAGCCACCGATGACCTCGACACCATCGAAGTCGAGAACAACCGGGGCTATGTCGCTCACATCGGGCAAGGCCAGCACAGTGCGATTACCGATGAAGTCGCTCGCTGCATTCGGCTCATTCGTTCCGAGGATCAGCCTGCCCGGCGATGTACTCGTCGTCGTCAGGAGCTCAAGCCTCGCTGCATCGATCTGTCCGTCGCCTTCCACTCTTACGGACGCCGGCCCGCCGCTTGTCGTTTGCGAGAACGTGCCGGACAATTCCACCGGCGACGCGATGACCATCGACGCCGCGCCCTCGTTCAGTTGCACAGCGACCGATCGCCCTTCACGCTCTTCGGTGATTCCGCCTGAGAAGCGAAGCTCACCGCTGGTGAGCGAAGACATATCGATGACAAGGTCGTCCCACACGCGCAATTCTAGCGCAATGTCAGTTTCCCAGTTATTGCTCGTTCCAAGGCTCTCCGCTCGGATCACCGGATCGTTACCACCGAGGTCGTCGGTCAACAGCAGCGGAGCACCATCGAGCACGAGCGGCTGAGCATCGCCACCACCAACGATTGCAACAGAGTTCGCAAACAGCGTCAGCCCGTTCGGCCTGCTGAGATCGTTCGTCGCGGTGTATCCGCTGTTGTATTGGAACGTCAGCCCGAGATTCGCGTAGCCATCGCGAGGGAACAACGTCGCCCCCGACCACGCTCCAGGTGTTGACCAATCAAATGACGAGCTGCCGCTTCGCGTGAAGTCATCGAAGGCGTTGTAGTCGTTCGCGCCCCAGCGAGGCTTCTGATACTCAGCCTCGAAAGCATGCATGACATCCGTCAACGCATCCAGGACTAGTGGAAAATCGTTGTTCAGAACCAAGCTCTCGCCAGGGTTGGCGAAGATGTCATAGAGGAACGGCCCACCAATGTTCTCGATCGTGAGCTTCCAGTCACCAACACGGGCGCCGGCAACGATCGGGTTGTTGCCGCGCACATAGATGGCGTCATGCGGCGCACCGGTCGCTGTGCCATCGAGGAACGGCAGCAGGTTGACGCCGTCAGTGAAATCGTTCGGCCCGAGCGGCTGACCGGCCGCAGCCATAAACGTGGGCACCAAGTCGACCGAGTCCACCGGGAAGTCGAACGACGTTCCCGATTGCGGAACACCCGGCCCCGCCATGGCCATCATCACGCGGATGCCACCATCGAACGTATCCGACTTCTTGCCTCGCAGCGGAAAGTTGCGCGCGGTGTTGGCTGTCTCGCCGCCATTGTCATTGATGAAGCAAATCAGCGTGTTGTCGATGACGCTGTCAGCGGTGTTTCCGTCACCGTTCGGATCTTCAAGACGATCAAGAATCGTCTGCACACCGTCGTCAAGCCCGATCATCATCGCTGCGTAGGTTCGCCGATTCCCAGTCAGCCCGAGCCCAAGGTTGTCGACCCGCGCAAAGTATTCCGGCGTCGCCTGAAGCGGAGCATGCGGAGCGGTGAAGGAAGCCACCGCGAAGAACGGCTGAGACGTCTGCGATTGCTGACCGATGTAGTCAGCAACTTCATCCGCAAGAATGTCCGTGACGTAGCTGTTCGCCGGATACGTCGCCTCAACGTTGACGTCCGAAATGACGTTCGTCGCCGAGTTCAGGGTCTGCTCGCGCAGCACTTGTTCGTAGCGTGTCGTCTGCTGCGTGAAGAACGTCCGCGAGCCAGACGTGAGGCCAAGGAAGTAATCAATACCGTGGCGAGGCGGCAGG
>JBCCQU010000076.1:0-8505 GCA_039208875.1 Planctomycetota bacterium | reverse complement strand
GCCGCGTGCTCGATGAACAGACCGGCGAGTTTGAGTTTGAGCTCATCAGCCGCACTGCAACCGGCACGCGGAGCATTCAGCTCGGCACGGGCACGCCTCGCGAAGACACGCCGATCCTGTGGACAAACAACCACACCGATGACGAGCGGTTCTTCCTCTGCCAGGGCAGCGACACGGCCGGTCGCTTCGGTGATGATCTCGGCGATGAAACCCAAGACCTCGCGTTGATCGCGGTCGAGGTGCCGCTGAACTTCGTGGTTCGCGACGTGTACAAGTTTGACCAGCTCGCGACGCCGGAGATGCGGAGCAAGATGATCGAGGTGATGGGTCGCCGGGCTGCGACGCGTCACTTCGCGCACATGGGCGTCGATGAAGTTCTCGGCCGCGATCGGTCCAAGCTTCAGCAGATCCTGGTCGAGCGTTTGGCCGGCACGTACGACGAGCTTCCGCTCGGCGAAGGGACCGAGTCCGACGCGGGCATCGAAGTGCTCGACGTGCCGGTGAGTGGCGTGCACCCGCCGAAGGACGCAGCTCCGTCGTTCGAGCGGGTGGTGCAGGCTGAGACCAACCGCGAGCGGAAGCTCGAAGCGGCGCGGCGAGACGAGGCAGAAACGCTCGCAGCCGTGGCGGGTTCGGTGCAGGCTGCGCGTGAGATCGTGGCAGCACTCGAAAGTCTGGAATCGCTCGATGGTGCCGACCCCGAGACCGTGCTCGCTCGCGAGCAAGAGATTGAGGCGCTCATTACCGAAGCGCAGGGCACAGCAGCTGCAACGCTCGCCCAAGCTCGTGCAGCCCGCTCTGAGAAGCGGATGCAGGCTTGGACAGACCTCGTGGCGTATGACGGCTTGCGGGGCACTTTCGAGGCTGCGCCCGACATCTTCAAGGCACGCCAGTACCTGAGCGCCCTCGGCCATGTGCTGACTTCGGCCCGCGTCGTCATCGCACCGTCCAACGTCGATCTCGTGACGCAGGTCGACCTTACACCGCTGAACACCGAATTCGACCTGTTTAACCAGGAAGACCAGTAAGCCACCGGCTGCATCTATTCGTGATGCTCGCAGAGGAACACCGCTGATGTTCAAGTCGATTCAATCCGTCATCCGCTGGGGCGCGCTCGGCGTGATCCTTCTGGTTCTGGTCGCGGTCATGGTGTCGTACTCGGTGCGATTCACCGAGCAGGCTGTGGTCGCGACGTTCGGTCGAGCCACGCCCGATTCGGTCGTCAACGACGCCGGCATCAAGCTGAAGTGGCCGTACCCGGTGCAGACCGTGACGAAGTACGACACGCGGACGCGTGTGCTTGAGACGCAGCTTGAGGCGCAGCAGACCGCTGACGATCGCCAGATCATCGTCGAGGCGTTCCTGTTCTGGCGTGTCAACGAGCCGCTGAGCTTCTATCAGCGGTTCTCGAACGCGGGCCGTCGCGCGAGCGATCATTACACGAGCGCCGAGCGCGTGCTGAATCAACGGCTGCGCAGTGCGTTGTCGGAGATCGGTAACTTCGGCCTCGATGAGTTGTTCACAGCCGATGCTGCGGACAGCCGCATGGACGAGCTCGAGCAGGAAGTGTTGGCCGCGCTGGCCGGTGGCGAGGAAGGCGAACGGCTGGCGGACTACGGCGTCGAGGCTGCGTTTGTCGGTATCAGCCAGATCAAGCTCAGCGCTGAGACGACGGCGCCGATCGTCAACCGCATGATCGAGAACCGCGACCGGATCGCCAAGGAGATCGAGGCGGAGGGCAACGCCGATGCTGCAGCCATCCGTGCGAAGGCCGAGTCGGATGCGCAGCGGATCCTGGCCTTCACCGAGCAGCGCGCACAGCAGATTCGCGCTCAGGGTGATAAGGAAGCGACCGAGTACATCAGCCAGATGAACGAGCTGCCCGAGCTCGCGATGTTCCTGACCGAGATCAACCTGCTCCGAGAGGCGTACACGCAGGGCATGACGGTGGTGGTGCCGAGCTCGCTGCCCGGCCTGCAGACGTTCCAGCCCGACTTCCTCAACGGCCTCGCGCCAGGCGAGATCCCGACGAGCTTTGTCGTGCGTGGCGGTGAGCCGGCTGAGCGTGCTGCGGCCCGCAACGGCGAGATCAGCCCGGAGGTGGCTCGGTGAGCGACGAAGGCATCAACAACCCGGATGGTTCGGCTGCTCCCGAGGAGATGCCGGTCGCGCCGCGGCGTGCTGCGTCTGTGCAGCTTCGCGACGCACAGGCATCGGTCGGCTCGGAACTGGATCAGGCCAATCAATCGTTGGCCGAGGCGCTGCGCGTCACGTTCCGGCTCGTGCAGCTCGCGATGGTCATCATCGTCGGGCTCTACGTGTTCAGCGGGCTGAGCAGCGTCGAAGCTTCCGAGCGTGCGATCAAGGTCATCTTCGGCAAGGCCGAGCAGACCGTGCTCGATCCCGGCCCGCAACTGAGCCCGCCCTATCCCATCGGCGAATTGGTCAAGGTCGATGTCGGTCTGAAGAACACGCGGATCAACCGCGCGTTCTGGCCGTTCGTGCCCGAGGGCCAGGAAGAGTCGACCGCGCCGGAACAGCTGGCCAACAAGCAGCAGCTCGATCCGGAGACGGACGGCTCGTTGCTCACGGCTGACGGCAACATCGTGCACTCACAGTGGGCGGTTGAGTATTCGACGAACGATCCGCTGCAGTACGCGACGAACGTGTACACGCCGGACGTCGAGATGATGGTGCGGTCGGCGGTGCAGCGGGCGATTATCCGCGCGGTGTCGCTCGAGACCGTGGAGTCGCTGCTGACGCAGGCAAGGAGCGAGGCTGGCTCGGTCACGTTTGTTGCCAAGCGGCTCGCGCAGGAAACGCTCGACAAGGCCGAGTCTGGTATTCGCATTCAGGAGCTGTCGCTAAGCCGGCTCATCCCGCCGCGCGCGACGCTCGGCTCGTTCGACTCGGTGCAGAACGCGCGCACGAAGCGTGCACAGGATCTCGAGACAGCTCGCTCAGAGGCTGCAACGCTGCTGACGAATGCTGCGGGTGCTGCTGCGGACGAGCTGATCGAGCAGATCGATCTGTATGAGCTCGCGCTTGAAGCCGAGAATGCGACCGAGGCCGAAGCCGCGTTCGCTGCGATTCAGGTGCTGCTCGGGGAGACCGGCGGCGACACGGTCGTCGACACGGCGAGCACCGGCTCAGCGCTCGGTGGCGAGGCGTCAGCCATGCTGTCCGAAGCTCGGCAGGCACGGACCACCGCTGCCAGCACGGCGCTCAACGATCTTGAATCCTTCCGGGCCAAGCTGCAGCAGTACCGCTCGCAGCCGAGCGTTGCGATCACGCGGGAGTGGGCGTCGGCCTTCGCTGATTTCCGTAAGAACGAGCTCGTCGAGATGTTCCAACTGCCGGTCGGGGCGTCGCAGGTTCGGCTGCAGCTTGCGCGCGACCCCGAGATCGCGAAGGCAGCGGAGCGCAAGATCAATGAGGATCGTGCCGAACAAACGCGGCAGGCGCGTGAAGAAGCAAGACGTATTCAGCAGGCGCAGACGAGCACCGGCAGGCCGGCCCAGCAGTAACGCGTGAACGAGATGCGCACGAGCACAGATTTGACGAGGATTTACCTTTGACGACCGTGACGACCCAGCCGATAGCCGCAGGCACGCCGGCCGCAACGAAGCCCGCGGTTGCCGTTCAGGGTCTCACGCGGATCTTCAAAGATTTTTGGCTTCGCGATCGCGCCCGTGCTGTCGATGATCTCACGTTCCAGATCAATCAGGGCGAGATCTTCGGCCTGCTTGGGCCGAACGGCTCAGGCAAGTCGACGACCATCAAGATTCTGCTCGGCTTGCTCCGTCCGACGCGCGGCCGCGTTGTCGTCTTCGGCAAGCCGCCGTCCGATGTCGCGGTCAAGAAGCGCATCGGCTATCTGCCGGAAGAGTCGTACCTGTATCCGTTCCTGAACGCCCGCGAAACGCTTGATTACTACGGCCGAATCTTCGGGCTCGATGCCGCGACGCGCGAGGCCCGCACCGATGAACTCATCGATATGGTCGGCCTCACGCACGCAGCCCACCGCCAGGTCCGCGAGTATTCCAAGGGCATGCAGCGGCGCATCGGCATCGCGCAAGCACTGATCAACGACCCCGACCTGTTGATCCTCGACGAGCCAACCACCGGCCTCGATCCGATCGGCACGCGGCAAGTCAAGGACCTCATCCTCGAACTCGGCCGCCGCGGCAAGACGGTGTTGCTTTCGAGCCACCTGCTCGCCGACGTGCAGGACTGCGTCGATCGCATGGTCATTCTCTACGGCGGCAAGAAGCGCGACGAAGGCACCGGCGACGATCTGCTGACCTCGCGCGAGCGCACAACCATCGAAGTCGACGCGCTCGATGAGGACACGATCGCCGCGATCGATCAGCTCATTCGTCAACGGAGCGGCGGCGATAAAGCTGTGCTCTCGGTGTCGCACCCGCGGCAGACGCTCGAGCAGAAGTTCCTGCAGATCGTCGAGCAGGCCCGCACACAACAGGTCCAGACCAGCGTCGTCACGCACGGCGGCACGACCGCATCGTTCCTGAAGGCTGATGACGGCGGCGCTGCTTCGGGCGATGCGTTGCTCCAGCAACTCACGGACGATGGTTCGGAGGAGATTCCCGAGACGATGGACATCGCCTCGCGGACAGCGGACGAAACGGAGCCGACCGAGGCGGGCGATGCTGTCATCGAAGCTCTCGTTGGCGGCGGTGCAGCAGCCGAAGATGAGCCGGCGAGCGAGGCAATCGCGCCACCAAGCGAAGACGCAGCGCCGGAAAAGAAAGCTGAGCAACCGAAGCCCTCGCAGCCCGATCAACCCGCCGAGGCTGACGACGACATCATCGGCGCTCTGCTCGATGGCGGTGCGAAGGGTGACGACGCTCCGGAGCGCGACCGGTGAAGCTCAGCGAACGGCTCGGCCAACTCGATCAGCTGCAGCACAGCTTCGCGTTCAAGGTCGTTGCGTCGATCGTGATCGCGGTCGCAGCATCGGCGGTGTTCGGCACGTATGCCGTCGCTATCGCCTCGGGCACGGGCATCGAGACCGAGGCACTCACCGAGGCCGTCGCGGACGCAGCATCGAGCGGCGCGGATGCGGTTGCGGCTCGCGAAGCGATGGAGCGGATACTGGCAGCGGGCAGCGATCCCACCGCGGTCGGCGTTGCGGTGCTGACCATCGGAGGCCTCGCGATCGGGCTCGTCTGGCTGGGGCTCGGCCTCACGTACACCGCGCTGATCTTGCTCACGGTCGTGATCGCCGGCCCGCTCGCGTATTTCCGCGACACGCGCGACCTCGGGCTCGCTGCGGCTGGCCTTGCCTCGCTGGCGATGTGCTTCACCGCCGGCATGCAACTGCTGCGCGCAGCGTTCAGCAGCCGCGGTGCTGTCACGTCGATCGCCCGCAACGTGTTCGCTGAAGCTGTGCGTATGAAGATCTCGCTGGTCTTTATCGTCATCCTCATGCTGATGCTGGCGATCCTGCCGACTGTGCTCGACGAAGATCAGCCGCTGCGCTACCGCATCCAGTCGTTCCTGAGCTTTGGCACCGGCCTGTCGTTCTGGACGATCGCGATCCTCACGATCCTGTTCAGCGCAGCAACGGTGACTTTCGAGCAGCGCGACAAGGTCATCTGGCAGACGATGACCAAGCCGGTCTCGACGTGGCAGTATGTGCTCGGCAAGTGGCTCGGTGTGGTGTCGCTCAACGCGGTGCTCATCGGCGTCTCGGCTACGGGCATCTTCCTGTTCACCGAATACCTCCGGTCCCAGCCCGCGGTCGGCGAGCAGCAAGCGTACGTCGCGGCTGCGGGACCTTCGCGAATCAGCGAAGACCGGCTCGCGATCGAGACGCGGGTTCTCGTTGGTCGTGTGGCGACCGACATCGAGCCGCCGTTCCGGCAGAACGATCCCGAGTTTCAAGAGGTCGTGACCAACCGCGTCGAAGAAATTCGGCGGCAGGATCGGGCAGATTTCGCAAGGATTCCTGAGGAACGGCAACGAGTCGCGGACGATCTGTACGAGAGCTACATCCGGCAGTATCGCGCCGTGCCGCCGGCAGGGTCCAACGTCTTTGAGTACACAAACCTGTCGCGAGCTGCCGAGCGGAATGCACCGCTGAATTTCAGGCATCGAATCGACGTCGCGGGTAATCGCCCCGACGCGTATTCCGTCATGACGTTCTCGTTCGTTGGCAACGACGCTGTTGTATTCGAGCGTCGGCTCAACCACGGCATCTACCACGACCTGCAGCTCACGCCGCTCATCCGCATCGGCAACGGCCAGGTGATTCTGTTCGATGACGCCAACTTCGACGCAGCACGCCGCGCTATCCAGGCAGGCACCGTGCCGGGCGACATCGTGACCACTCGTGATCTTGTTCGGCCCGACGGCTCGCTGTCGCTGCGTGTCGACAACGGCTACATGGCGGTCAATATCGACGGCAACGTCGTGCCTGTGGGCAATCCCAATGCAGCGTCATTCCCCAATGATGCGCTCCAGATTTCGTATGCAGCGGGCAGCTTCCGCGGCAACTTTGCGAGGGCGGCGGTCGTCCTCTGGCTCAAGCTCGCGTTTCTCTCGATGCTGGCGATCTTCACCGGCACGTTCCTGAGCTTCCCCGTGGCTTGTCTCGTCTCGTTTGGCTGCTTTATGGCTGCGGAAGGATCGAGCTTCCTTCGCACGAGCCTGGGCAGCTTCGCGACGGAGAGTGACGAAGGCAATCTGTTGCCGTTGCAGTTCATCGCAGCCAACATCACCAACGGCGTGGCCAATCTGTTCGCGGTGTACGACGATCTCAATCCGCTCGCTGACATCGTCGAGGGACGGCTCATCACGCTCGAATCTGTTCTCGTTCGTGGGAGTGCGATCGCCGGTGTGATCGCATTGCTCTTTATCGCCGCGTCGTACATTTTCAGCCGGCGCGAACTCGCGATGTACTCCGGTAAGTAGAACCAGCGTTCATTTCTCGCACCGACCGGTGCGCACAGCCCGGGAGAAACCAGCGTCATGCAACGCGGCTTCACCACGCAGATCATCGCAATCATCGTCCTGATCGGTGGCATCGTGCTGTCAGGCGGCGTGGGCTTGCTGCTCAGCGCATCGGCATCCAAGAACAAGCTCGTCTACACGGAGCGGGCGGAGGACGGCGACCCGCCGGAGGTCGCGCTCGGTATCGCGATGGGTGCTTTCCGCGGCCTTTTCGTCAACTTCCTGTGGATCCGCGCAAACGAGCTCAAGGAAGACGGCAAGTATCACGAAGCGGTCGAGCTGTCCAAGGCGATCACCACGCTCCAGCCTCGCTTCCCGCGTGTGTGGGTCTTCCACGCGTGGAATCTCGCGTACAACGTCAGCGTCGAGACCAACACGCCCGAGGAACGCTGGCAATGGGTGCAGCGGGGCATCGAGCTGCTGCGCGACGAGGGCATCCCGGCCAACCCGAACGACATGCTGCTCCACAAGGAGCTCGCGTGGTTCTGGCTGCACAAGGTTGCCGGTATCACCGACGAGTCCAACCGCTATTACAAGTTCCGAGTGGCGGAGGAGTGGACCTATGTGCTGGGCGCACCACCGACTTCGGGTGCAGCCAGCGATTTCAGTCGTGAGGCCGCGGTCGAGAGGTTTGCGAATTGGCTTCGGCCGATCGTCGAGGCGCCGGCGACGCTAGATGAGTTGAAGGAATCCGAGCCGCGGGTCACCGAACTCGTGGATGCACTCGCCGAGGTCGGCATCGATCCGAGCTTCGAGATGCTGCGTGCCCATGCTTTGCTGGAAGCCGCACAGAAGTCCTACTTTGCTGACCGAATCCGCGAAGGGCTCGATGAGCAGCTCTCGACCATGTTCGCGCTGATGAACAACAGCGCGTACGAGGACGCGTGGGCTGCGCTGCTCGCTCACACGCGGCAGCGGATACTCGAGGACGAGTACAACATGGAGCCGTGGCGGATGGTCCGCTACATCGAGCGGTACGGGCCGATGGACTACCGCCACCCGGCTGCGCATGCGTTGTATTGGTCGGCCCGCGGCGTTGATCTCGGGTACACCCGCTACACCGAATCGAATCTGACCGATTTCGACTTCGTCAATTCCGATCGCGTTGTCATCCAGTCCATCCAGGAGCTGTACCGCTCCGGCTTGGTCTATTACGACCTCGCGCAGGACCGTCTGCAGAACGCGGCGGCGTACTACAGCAACGGTATCAATGTTCACTTCATCGATACCTATCGCGAGGCGATTGAGTCACGCGAGTTGTTCCTGAACGAAGACCCGGCGATCTGGGACGGCCTGAGTGAGGCCGAGCGGGAAGCCCGCCGCGACCGTGCACGGCTGCTGTGGGCAGAGCAGGGCAAGCGGCCGTATCGCATGTTTGCAGCCGGCTACGAGAACTTCCTCCGTGACTCGATCCGTTATCTCTATCGCCGCGGCGACGACGAGGGTGCGCGCAAGTATCACACCAAGCTGACGGAGTGGGGCGGTCAGAACGTCAACGACCCGGCCAAGTGGGCTGAGTACGGACAGACG